>JAZDDD010000269.1:0-4302 GCA_036679545.1 Gemmatimonadota bacterium
CCGTATGACTCCACCACTGCGGACAACACGGTTCGCAACCGACGGCTTTCCTGTGAAGTCGTCAATGAGGTCAGGTTGTCGGGCTCATTTGCCTGTCGGATGAGGGCACTCGCCAACGTTCGTACTCGTGGATCGTCAGCAAAGTGTGCGGCGGTGGCACGTTGAGAAGTCAACCATTGGGACAACGCCTCAACATCGGCTCGCAAAATGGTCGTGAGTTCCTCACTGACACGTTGTCTCAACACGCGCTCAGAGAACGTGTGCAGGACGAGGCCGGTGACAACGAGTCCGGCCGCCACCGCAAGCGGTATCAGTAAGGTTCGAGTGCGTACTCCGAGTAAACCCAAAACAGCGCCCTTCTGAGTGAATTCCCGAGCAATCGCCCCTTAGCGTGAAAACGAGATCGTGGGCAAGCCGGGGTGCCTTCGAGATTGCGGCCCCTCCTTTAAAGGAAAAGGCCAAAGTGGTCGATCCCTCGATTACGGTATCGACCAATCGTTAAAGGAAAATAATGCAGGTGTCCGGCACAGTCGCTCTCCTCAAGGAGGTCGCAATGGCCGCCAACGAGGCGGCGACCCCAAAAGAGGCCATTCAGGCAGCCCTTTGGAGCACTTGCCGCCATTTGGGTTGGGCAGCCGGACACGCCCACTTCCCTGCCCCGCTCTCTTTGGAGCCACTGCGATCCAGCAACGTCTGGCATATCGAGAACCCGCAGCGGGCCGACGAATTTTACGACTTCGCCAAACATGTTGGTCAATCAGCCGACGAGACTCTGGCTGACCGAGTATTCAGGACCCAATGTCCTGACGCGATGGTTTTCAGCCAGGCGGATGTGGTTGCCCGAGACAACCGGCCCGCTGGCCGACCGGCAATCCGCGGAGCCATCGCTTTCCCGGTGAAGGACGGCCCCCGGGTGTTGGCGGTCTTGGAGTTCTTCTCCGACCGCCCGTGCATCATTAGGCCTCGTCTCCTCGAAATTTTTCAGCAGATCGACCATCAGCTCGGTCGAGTGTTCCATCGACATCGTGCTATTGAGAATCTGAAAGGAAGCGAGGAGCGATACAAGGAGCTATTCGAGCAGGCACTACGAGAAAAGGACCGCAAATACCAAAACATCTTCGATAGCGTTCAGGTAGGGCTCATTCGAAGCCGCATGTCGGACGGCAAGATCCTGGAAGCGAATGACTACGCCGCCGAAATCCTGGGGTACGAGACGAAAGACGACTTCCTCAAAAACTGTTTTCTCTCTCAGCATTACGTCGAGCTTCAGGATCGCGAACGCTTGATCAATTGTCTGAGCGCAGACGGCGCGGTGTACGACTTCGTCACGCGGCTGCGTCGCAAAGACGGAGACATCGTATGGATACGGTACACCGGACGCATCACAACGGACGAAGGCTACCTCGAAGGTTTTTATCGCGACGTCACGAATCAACATCGCGCGCAACAAGCGCTGCGGGATCAGACAGCTCGCACGCGTGCGATTCTGGAGTCAGCGCCAAATGCCATCATCACGGTTGATGAAAATGGTAGGATCGAGTCAGTGAATCCCGAAGCGCTGACATGTTTTGGATGCGAGGCTCAGGATATGGCCAACCAACACGTCGAGAAGTTCATCCCGAACTTGGCGATGGAGCCGCTGTTGGGTCGTCCACTAGGCCACCAGGACATTCGCGCGCAATTTCCGGTTGACGAAGGACGTCGTCGCAATGGAACAACGTTCCCCATCGATCTATCGACAAGTTCCTTTCGTGTAGGCGCAAAAAGACAAGTCACCATCATCGCCCGTGACATCACGGAACAACGCAACACGGAGCAACGGATTCTCGAGCACACACGGCAACTCGAGGAAGCGCAGGAGGAATTGGCAACCGCACGTGACGCGGCGGAAGCGGCGGCACGCGCCAAAAGCGAATTCCTGGCGACGATGAGTCACGAGATCAGAACACCGATGAACGGAATCATCGGCATGTCCGGGTTACTTGAAGAAACACACCTCGACGAAGATCAACGTGACTATGTGGAAACGATCCGTGCATCCGGTGATGCACTGCTTGCGATCATCAATGACATCCTCGACTTCTCAAAAATAGAAGCAGGGCGCCTAGACATTGAATCCATCCCGTTTGACATGCGGACGACCGTCGAAGATGCGATTGATTTGATGGCCGAGCGTGCAGCGGCAAAGCAACTCGAGTTGGCGTTGCTTGTGGACCCCGGAGTACCCGATCGAGTTTTGGGCGACCCGGGACGCATCCGGCAAGTCCTGCTCAACTTGGTCAGCAACGCAATTAAGTTCACTGACAGCGGCGATGTAGTTGTCGAAATGAGCGTCGATCAGGTTCAAGACGACGGAACGTTGGTCCGCATAGAGGTCACAGACGGCGGCATCGGTATCCCGGGGGATGTCCAAGCCCGACTATTCGCGTCGTTCACACAGGCAGACTCATCGACCACTCGCAAATACGGCGGCACCGGACTTGGGCTTGCCATCTCCAAACGTCTCTCTGAGTTGATGGGCGGCGAGATCGGAGTCGAAAGCGAACCCGGTGTGGGAAGCAAGTTCTGGTTTACGGTAAACCTCCAACCGGTTCCGGGCGTACCGGAGCACACGCTGCCCGCCGCACTTGCCGGAACGCGTGTCTTGCTGGTGGACGACCGCCCGCTCAACCGGCGTGTGCTCGAGCAACAGCTCCGACCTGCCAAAATGATTGTTGATTCGGCGAATGACGCTGTGAGCGCGCTGCACAAACTCGCGGTTGCAACCGAACAGGGCGCACCGTACCAACTTGCCATCCTCGACATGTGTCTTCCCGAGGTGGACGGCCTCGAGTTAGGGGATCGCATCCGAGCCGAGAACAAGTACGGTTCGCCGCGATTGGTTTTACTCACGTCTGCAGCCCAGATCGGCGATGCAAAGGCTGCCCGTGAGGCGGGCTTCGATGGTTACCTACCAAAACCAATACGCCTCGGCACGCTGAAGCGGTGTCTGTCGACTGTCTTGGCAATCAAAGAACCGGACCGGGCGCAACAGCTGATTACGCAACATACGATTGCCGAACACGAATCTGGTCACCGTGCTCGCATCTTGCTCGCAGAGGACAACGTTGTGAATCAAAAGGTGGCGGCGCGAATTCTGGAACGAATGGGTTACCGCGTAGACGTCGTACGAAATGGCGCCGAAGCCGTGGATGCGACGGCTGACACACGGTACGACGTGGTACTCATGGACTGTCAAATGCCGCTCTTGGACGGCTACGAAGCGACCGCCACCATTCGCCGGCGCGAAGAGGGGACCGGTGCCCGAACGCCCATCGTGGCGTTGACAGCGAACGCCATGAAAGGTGATCGCGAGCGATGTTTAGCCGCCGGTATGGACGACTATCTATCCAAACCAATCAAGCCGGAGCATCTGCGGGCCGCGTTGGCACGACAGATCTACGCCAAGTCTGAATCGTTGGAAGAAACAGGTGTTCCCGCCACAACGGCTTGAGCGGGAGACGACATCCAACGTATCTTCGTCAGCACTGATTGGCGATCTAACACCAATGCGCGGCGGCGATGCCGGAACTCCCAGATGTTACCGTTTACATTGAACGACTAACCGCGGCTGTTTGCGGTAAACCCCTCAGACGCCTCCGCATACCGAGCCCCTTCTTGCTCCGTTCGGTGGACCCACCCATCAATCAGCTCGAAGGGCGTGTGATCCAGGGTTTTTCCCGTTTGGGGAAACGCATCGTATGGGAATTCGACGGCGACGTGTACCTGGTACTTCACCTGATGATTGCCGGACGCCTCAAATGGCGGGACGCCGAATGTAGCATTCCAAAGAAGCTCGGTCTGGCCGCTTTCGACTTTGATCACGGCTCGATACTGCTCACCGAAGCGGGGAGCAAGAAACGCGCATCTCTTTATTGCGTAAGTGGTCGAGCCGGACTCGCGGCCCACGACCGGGGCGGTCTCGAAGTAATGGACAGTACGCTGGATGACTTCCAAAAGGCACTCTTTACCGAAAACAGAACACTCAAACGCGCGTTGACCAATCCACGACTTTTCTCCGGGGTAGGCAACGCGTACTCGGACGAGATACTGCACCGTGCGCGTTTATCGCCCCTTCAGTTAACACGCAATCTCAGCCCAGAGGACGTGGCGTGTCTTCATCAGTCAACAATCAGCACGATGTCCGATTGGATAGACCGACTCCGTGAGGAAACGGGCGACAACTTTCCCGAGAAGGTTACGGCATTCCGAAAGGACATGGCCGTCCACGGTAAATACCGTCAGCCGTGTCCTGTTTGCAGC
>JAZDDD010000027.1:0-7194 GCA_036679545.1 Gemmatimonadota bacterium
TGGTAGGTCTATGGCCGTAATCGTCGGGCTGGCGGTTGTTGGCACAAGCTGTGGCGTCAAGCAAGACGCTCTCGATTCGGAACTGGCCGGACTTCGCCAGGAAATGGAATCGGGCGATCAAGCGCTTGGCGGTCGCATTGACGGAATCGATCAGCGGAGCAACGCACTCTCTGGTCAAGTCTCGACCATGGAAGGTCAAATGCGTGGTTTGCAGGGGGAGCTGCAGACATTGCAATCCGAGTTCAACATGCGCATGACACAGTTGGAAGCAGCAATCCGCTTCGACTCTCCGGTTCACTTCGCATACGACAGCGACGAGCTGCGTTCTGAAGACCGGCCGGTATTGGATCGCTTCGCGTCCGTCGTTCGAGAATACTACGACGGTTCGATCATCACGGTCGAAGGCTTCACGGATCCCGCTGGCGACGCCGCGTACAACGACGACCTCGGTCGTCGTCGTGCTGATGCCGTTCGTCGGTATCTCTCCGAGACGGGCGGCTTGGATGCCAGTCGAGTGCGGGCAGTGAGTTACGGCGAGTCCCGTAATCGGCAGATTGAGCCGGGAGCATGGGGAGACAACGGCATGATGAACCGCCGTGTGTCTTTCGTTGTGGACTACTCCGGAAGCACCGGAATGTCCACGACGAACAACTAGCGTCGTCCAGGAAAATTCGCGCCTACTTGCAGGCGTTCTCCACACAGCCCGGTGTGGGGAACGCCCGGGCGTCTTTTTCTCTTTTTCCCGATCACATAACGGCGCTGTGTTACCACCGCTGACCGTCGTAACGTTTCCGCGTGGGCTCGCGACGCGGCAGCACGGCATTTGCACGTTGTGACTATGGTTGGCACCATGAAATGTGAAGGATTGCTAAGGTTGAAACCCTTGCCAACACCGGTTTACGACATACATTCGACCGCTCAGAAATGCGTCCGTGTTCTAGATATGAAATGGTCGATCGGCATATGAGGTGTGGCTCAACGCGGGGCCTGCCGATCGTGGTTCGCCCCTCGCATCAGAGGTGATCCATGCCCTTAGTACGATGTCCAGCGTGTGATGGCAGTGTCGCGGCAGTAGCGGCGCGATGCCCGCATTGTTCGTACGGTCTCGCCGAGGAGCGTCGACGGGCTGACGGCGGTGCCGACGAAATCGAGTGTCATCAATGTCGAGCCTCGATTGCGTCGGATCTTCCGGTGTGCTGTAACTGTGGGGTCCTGTCCCCCAAACCTTACAGGCCGTTCCTTACACGGCAGGTATCGGCCGTTCTGATTATCGCACTCGTGGTCATTGGTGGCGGATGGGCGCGGTTCGAATCGTTTTCCCCCTGGAATCGTTCTACCAACCTGGAAGCAGAAACGGCCGCGGTGCTACCGGCCAGGGTCACAACACCCACCGCGAATGTGCCGGCGTTACGAAACGTCGAAACTCGCTGGACCAGTACTTGGGTGAATGTACGAGAACAACGCACAACAACTTCTCAGGTGGTCCTCGTTTTGGATCCCGGCGTCGAGGTAGAGGTCGGCAACAAACAGGGTGCTTGGTGGGAAGCCCGTGTAAATGGCCATGTCGTGGGTTACCTGTCCAACTCGGTATTACGCACGGATAGACCGTTGGAAGACTAAAAAGCCGCGGGAACAGAGCCCCCGCGGCCTTTTTCCTTTACGCCTTCTTCTTGAACATGCTCACAATCCAAAGCAACGCACCACCACCAACGGCTGATGCGCCAATATCGCCTACCATCCCGGCTCCCTGCATGACACCGACAGCGTCCAACGCCGTCGCACCGAGACCCCCACCGAGCACACCAACGACGGTATTCCACATCGTGCCTAAGCTTTTGCCCTTCAGAAGAGCGCCGGCTATGTTGCCCCCAACACCTCCGGTAACCAGCCTAATAAGCAGTGCCGTGAGATCCATTGGGTTGTCCTTTCGCCAAGGTTGGATGCACAGGTTTTTAAACGGCCCCCGTTTTGGCCGGCGATAAAGTGACGTGAAAGCCACCCGTCAGCAACCGGGGAAATGGAGGAAACTGGTGAGTCGTCGTCTCGCAATGTTGTTCGCATCCCTCAGTCTGATTTTCACACCGTTGTTTTCAGCGCCGGCCGGTGCACAGGAGTCACGGCGGCGTTGGGATCGTCTGTGTCAAATCAGAAAAGAAAAATTTGATTTGATATTGCCCGCCGTCATGCGGGAAAACCAAATCGATATGTGGATCGTCGTGCAAAAAGAAGGGCACAACGACCCGCTGTACGTACACGGGCAGCATCGGCTATTACATCTTTACGGACCGCGGTGGTGACCGGGTCGAACGCATCGCATCTGGGGTCAGCGGCCGAATGTTGGAAGCATGCCCTACGTACGACATGGTTGGCGCCATTGACCTGGAACAATTCGTCCGCACCCGGGACCCACAACGCATCGGCATCAACATGTCACGGCACATTGGCGCCGCGGATGGGCTGTCCCATACCAGCTACATCCAACTCGTGGAAACACTGGGCGACCATTATGCCGACCGTCTCGTGTCCGCAGAAAAGCTCATCTCGGATTTTCGCTCGCGGCGGGTAGCCAGCGAAATTGTTGCTTTTGGGGAGGCCGGAGAATGGTCCCGCCGCATTGCAGAACGTGCGTTTTCCAATGAAATAATTACACCGGGCGTGACGGCGCTGGAAGACGTTGCGTGGTGGATGTGGGATCAGCTGTTGGCCAACGGATTTGGCTCGTCATTTGACATGCCATCGGTCTACATCACCGGACCCGAAGGGATAGAAGCATCATCGAACGAACGCATCATTCAACGTGGCGATCTTCTTATGATCGATTGGGGTGTGGGGTATCTCAACTTCTACACCGATATGAAGAGGATCGCGTACGTACTGAAACCGGGCGAAACCGCAGCGCCACCCGGGATTCAAAATGCATTCGATCGGGCCCTCCATGTCCGTGATCTGATCAAGGGTACTGTGAGACCTGGGCGAACGGCTCAGGAGAATTACGACGCCATCAACACGCGCATCGATGATGAACCCGGCTTTTCAATCATGACTGACTTTAATCAACCGAGTGGTTCGAGTGACACCGATGTGATCGTCGGTTCGCATTCGGTTGGCAATACCGGACACGGCATCGGACCATCCATCGCGTTCTTCAATCCGCTTCGTCTGACATTTGAAGTGAAAACGTCGAATCTCTTATCCATTGAGTTCTTTGCATATACCAGCGCACCGGAGTGGAATGGCGCCAAGGTACGCATACCCATCGAGGACGATGCCGTCGTGACGGAGCGGGGTATCGAATGGTTGTATCCGGTGGTTGATCGAATCCTGCTTATTCGTTAGCTGGTTCGGTTGATAGCCACTCAACCCCCGCAATGGCACGACTTTTGACAGCAAAGCCATCCTCAAGTACCTTTGACCATGCGCGCTCTCTGTGTTATCCCCGCACGCATCGGATCGACTCGTCTGCCGAACAAGCCGCTTCAACTCGTTGACGGCCAACCACTTGTCAGCTTCGTAACCCACAGAATTCTACAGTTTGAGCTGTTCGAACACGTGATTCTGGCAACAGATAGCCCGGAAATTCGTGCGGCGGTTGAGCACCTTCCCGTGGAGGTTGTCATGACGTCCACACGTCACCGCTGCGGAACGGAACGGGTGGCAGAAGTCGTGGCCAATCGACCGCACCAGATCGCCGTCAACGTACAGGGAGACGAGGCGTTTATCGGTGCCAACGCAATACGCGGTGCGATTGAACTGCTCGAAGCTGGTGCAACCCTCGCTACGGCGGCTACGGACCTGACACTGGGTCAGCGGTTCGACAGACATACAACGAAGGTCGCTGTTGGCGCCGACGGTAGAGCCGTTGGATTTGATCGTTCGGTGGACGGACTTGCGGCCGGGGATGAATGGGTCGGCAGGCATGTTGGCATTTACGGTTACCAACGAGACGCACTTCTGAAATGGGCATCGGCCGGACAAACCACGAAAGAAATAACATTGGGCCTCGAGCAATTGAGGCCCATGTCATATGGAGAGCCAATTGATGTGGCTCGACTGAAGGGCACCGGCATCACTGGTATTGATACACCCTTAGACCTCGAGGCAGCGGAATCGTATATGACAGGATCAACGGAACGGGTACCGGTATGAACACGAAGTTCATTTTCGTCACGGGCGGCGTGGTGTCGTCACTTGGGAAGGGTATAGCCGCCGCGTCGTTGGGTCGGCTACTGGTCGAACGCGGCTTGGACGTGACGATGCAGAAGTTCGACCCCTATATCAACGTTGACCCGGGAACCATGTCGCCGTTCCAACACGGTGAGGTGTTCGTCACCGATGACGGCGCGGAAACTGACTTGGATCTCGGTCACTATGAGCGTTTCATCGATCGTTCGTTGTCGCAAGACAACAACATTACCACGGGCCGTATCTATCAATCGGTCATCACCAAAGAACGACGTGGCGAGTATTTGGGCGGGACGGTTCAAGTTATTCCGCACATCACAGACGAAATCAAAGTATCCATCCGCCGACTTGCGTCGCAACACGACGTCGTGATCATCGAGATCGGTGGCACGGTCGGTGATATCGAATCGCTACCGTTTCTCGAGGCTATTCGACAGTTCCGCCAAGACGTTGGGCGGGAGAATACGTTGTTCATTCACCTGACCCTCATCCCGCATATCTCGGCCACGGGAGAACTCAAAACCAAACCGACACAGCACTCCGTTCGGGAGCTGATGGAAATCGGGATCCAACCGGACATCCTCATCTGTCGCAGTGATCACGAATTGTCCGAAGAGATCAAAAGAAAAATCGGTCTTTTCTGTAACGTCGACTTTGGCTGTGTAATCCAAAGTCTTACGGCATCGACAATTTACAAAGTGCCACTCCAGCTTCACCAACAGGGACTCGACCGCGAAGTGTGTACACGGCTTCAACTCGACGTGAAGGAACCTGATCTCAGACCGTGGAGTGCCATGGTTGATCGTATTGAACATCCCAGCGACCGGGTCAAGATTGCCATCGTTGGGAAGTATACGGAATTGACGGACGCATACTTGTCGGTCCGCGAAGCGTTGGTTCACGGTGGAATCCCCAATGATGTGGGTGTCGATCTGGAGTGGATTACCAGCGCGGAGTTCGATGACGGCAACAACGCCAAGCAACGGTTGGCCCGATTCGATGCGATTCTTATTCCGGGCGGTTTTGGCGAGCGCGGGATCGAAGGCATGATACAAACCGTGCGGTATGCACGAGAAAACAGTGTACCGTACTTCGGTATCTGTCTCGGATTACAAACCGCCATCATCGAGTTCGCACGTAACGTTTGTGGTCTTGCCGAAACCAACTCGTCAGAGTTCAAACCGGACTGCGCACACCCCGTGATCTCGCTGATGCATTCGCAGCGAGACGTCGAGGACATGGGCGGTACCATGCGATTGGGCGGGTACGTCTGCAGATTCAAACCGGGATCCCGTGTCGCTCGCATTTACAAAATCGATGAGGTGCACGAACGTCATCGCCACCGTTACGAAGTAAACAATGAGTACCGGGATCGTCTGGAAGAGTTTGGCATGCGGTGCGCCGGTCTCTCACCGGACGGGTCGCTCGTTGAGATGATCGAGTTGATCGATCACCCGTGGTTCATAGGCTGCCAGTTTCACCCCGAACTGAAGTCGCGTCCCACAAAACCACATCCGCTTTTCGCCAGTTTCGTCGGGGCCGCAAAGACATTCAGGAAACAGCGGCAATCGGCAACGGCTGAAAATTTTGTGGAGGCTGGATCGTGAAATGATCGAATGGCCGCGACCGGTGTTGGTCGCCGGTCCGTGCGCCCTCGAAGAGGGTGACGTCAATGTAAGAATCGGAGTGTCATTGGCCGAGCTGGCTCATCAGCTCGGCTTACGCGTCATATATAAAGGAAGCTTCGACAAGGCGAATCGTTCGAATATCGACGCTCCGCGGGGGCTCGGACTCGATCGGGGGCTCGAAGCCCTTGCCAAGGTTCGGTCGGAAACAGGACTATCGATTCTGACCGATGTCCACGAACCTCAGCAGGCCGGGCCGGTTGCCGAGGTCGTAGATGCACTACAGGTGCCGGCTTTCCTCTGCCGGCAGACAGACCTGTTGGTGGCCGTGGGCGCCCAGGGTAAGCCGGTCAACATTAAGAAAGGACAGTGGATGTCGCCCGAGGCCATGGCCGGTGCGGTGGAAAAGGCAAGACAGGCCGGCGCGGATGCGACGGCGGTCACAGAACGAGGTACGTTTTTCGGTTACGGTGACCTCGTCGTGGACATGAGGAGCTTTCGACGGCTCAGGGTGGCTACCGGCGCGAGGGTGCTCTACGACGCCACACATGCCGTTCAACGGCCCGGGGCCCACCCCACGGGCGCGACCGGCGGGAGCCCTGAAGACATACCGCACCTCCTGCTGGCGGCCGCGGCAGCCGGCGCCGAAGGCTTTTTTGTGGAAACACACCCGAACCCCGGAGAGGCACCAAGCGACGGGAGCACAATGCTTCCTTTGCACGAGTTATCGGAGCTAATGGACAAAGCCATGGGTATCTGGACCGACGTACATGCCAAAACCACTGTCTGAACTCGACGCCAATCTGGCAGGACGTATCGAGTTGGTCGGTTTCGACGTCGATGGCGTGTTAACCGACGGCGGCGTGTACCTCGGTACGAGTGAAGGGCATCGAGTTGAACTCAAGCGATTCGATATTCAAGACCGCGTGGGTATCAAACTGCTCCGCGATGCGGGTGTGCCCGTCGTTTGGGTCAGCGGTCGTGTCTCAAACGCGACGACATTGTGCGCGGACGAAATCGGGATTGACGCATTGGTACAGGACGACAAAGCACGCAAGCTCGACGCGTTCGTGGAACTTCTCGCACGCTTTGCGGTCACATTTGATAAGGTGGCATTTGTCGGAGACGACTTGCCGGACATCCCCCTCCTGCGTCGTGTTGGACTCCCGGTCACCGTAAGCAACGCCGTTCGCGATGTAACCGATGTCGCCCAGTTCACTACAACATCGGCCGGCGGGCGCGGCGCCGTAAGAGAATTCTGTGAGGGGCTATTGAGAGCAAGAGGGGATTGGGACCCGGCTGTGGGAAGATACTTGGCCGAACGAGACAAGACTTTGGCGGAATCGACCAGTGCGTTTACCACGAATTGACATAACCGCAATGTGCG
>JAZDDD010000270.1:0-2168 GCA_036679545.1 Gemmatimonadota bacterium
CAAACGAAAAACCCAAAGGGTTTTGCAACCTTTTTCGAAACTCCAAATTGCCAAAGAACGGTCGTCTCGTTGGTTCGCTATCGCAAGCGTCGCATTACGGCATGAGTTCCGCCGTCAGAGTGCGCTCGCAAACTCGTCTGTGCCGGTTGGCACACCGGACAACGTCGACCATAGAGTCGGCCCGTGTCGTTGCACCAACCGCAGTCCGGCACCATCGATTCGACTAGACTCGCAACTTCTGACGATGCGATGCTTTCCGAAGTCCCCATTAAATTTTCCTTGCCGGGCCAGATTCGCTGCCAAATCACCGGAGGAACAAAAGTCAGGCGGCGGTTTTCCCGGAAAACCGTGGTGGTCTCGATCAGACAGAGCCAGACGTACATTCCCAAACACATCCACCGCAACGCGCTTGTCTCTTTGGCCAACAGCAGCTCGACCCACTGGCCGGCTACAGGCGACGACTGGTTTGGTAATGACTTGTCCACATCTACTTGTGCTTCGTGATTGTCCATGCCCGCATCTTACTTGATCCCCGAACGGGAGGGTTCGCAGCAAACTCGCAGTGGGTACGTGGGCTAGAAGGGCCAAGGAATCAGTAAACTGCTATCAGTCCGTTGAATTAGTCGGTTTTCAGAGCGTCTCGGTCCGTGATCACCATGGTCGTCTTGACGACTCGCGGTCGTGACTCATGACGGTTCGACATGGAGTACTTGACGAGAAGAGCAACAGTCATCATCGCCTCCCGTCTTGCGCACTCATAATAACAACATGAGTCGGCTATTTCGGACTGGCCGAACTGCATTCGGTCAGTTTGGCCGACGCAGATTGGGAATCACCCGAAACGGCACAGGTGTACTGGTCCGACGCGAGTTTGGCACGATTGAAACCGCGCAGGCGTGTCGGACCGAAGCAATTTAGCGGGCGGTCCTCCGCCGCGTCAGCGGGGGCGACCGACGGTAGTTAGCTAACGAACCAAAGACCGCTCGGTCGTTCCAAAAAGGGTCGTTTTTCAGGATTCACGAGAAACCAATTTCTAATGGGGTTCCATTGGTTTGCTAACGTCGGGTGACTACGAACGACTTCGCGCGCAATACGGGCAACTATGCGGATCGACATCTTCTCGCTTCGCATCTTCCTCGTCCGACCGAAATGCCGTCGTTTCACGGAAGCCACAGTTCGGACATTTGTGTTCCCAGCAATCGATGGTCAGTTCGTTGCTTTCAAAATGATTGTAGGCGCATGCAAAATCGTTGCCACCGCATTTGGGGCAATCGCCGATCGTCTTACGGTCACGGGACATTCGTCGTCCTGAGAACTACTGATTCCAGGCTGCTTTCCAACGGCCGCTGACGTTGGGAAGTCAATGGACCCAGCGCTTGGGAAACCCGTCGAGCGCCGATTCTTCCGGCGGCGTCCAAAGTACAACCTCTTGGATACGAACTGCTAGGTCAACATCGCTGTAAGTGACAGCTCGCACCCGATGCGTTTGCAATTTCACCGACACCTTAGCATACCCGACGCTCAAATCAGGATGGTGCCAAGCGGCCTCTGCGAGATAACCGATCGTTGAGACCAACATGACCGTATGTGGCCATCCTGGCGTTGTAAAGGTCCGCCGCAACCAATTGTCACGAACTTCCCAGCCCGGCAATCGCGCCAGCGCCTCGTCGAGTTCGGCTTCGGTCAACACGTGATCTTCGGTCATAGGATTGGCTCCCTGTTTGCGTCTAACCTAATCAATTTTGTTTTCTCAGTCGACATGATGGCTGTCGTTAGCCGCTATTAGGAGCAGATCACTGGTTCGATTTCGCAAACTACCTATAATGATTGGTGCTACAGATCGCACTGGGCTCGAGCAAGTCGGTGTCGCTGGTCACGGGGCGCATCATCCGGTGGTTTCTGGCGCGCTGCCGGCCGACACGGCCCGCAACCGCCGCGTTGAAATCGTCGCCTATCCGTTGAAATACGCTCTAGTGAAGAGACGCTTAGAAGGTGCCTGTTGACCGTAGTGGTGAACGAGAATTTTAGCGAAGCCGTCATGCGATTCCGTGACAACAGCAGATTGTGCTTCTGCCACCGCGTCGATGAACGTTGGGCGAAGTCGGTCGGTCCGGAGCAGCGGGAGACTGAAGCGGGACAAGCCGGAGAACTCTTGTCCACCGTGTCGA
>JAZDDD010000271.1:0-2621 GCA_036679545.1 Gemmatimonadota bacterium
CGCCAGCATTATTCGGATCGCGTCCTGGTGTGTCCCCCGCACTTCCAGAGTGATGTGGCGACAACAGTGGGATGCGGAGCTCATGCATCGTTGGCAGCACCGAAGATCCCCGTCCGATCCTACCAAACCTGTCGTTCGTGGCGTCGTGCTCTGGTCGCTTGGCGCGTTCAACCACGCGTGGTACCTGTTCAAAACGGAATTCACCATGGATCTCATCTGGCAAGACTTCAAGTACGGCTTCCGCTCGCTGCGCAATGGACCTGGACTCGTCGCGGTCGCGATCGTTTCGCTCGGACTTGGGATTGGGGCAAACGCAACAATCTTCAGCGCCGTGGATGTCATCATGTTGCGCCCGCTCCCCTACCCGGAAGCTGATAGGCTCCAGGTTATTCATACGACAAACGAAGGGCGCGGATGGACCGATGTCAGCCCTTCAGTTCCTGACTACCTGGACTTTCGACGTGAAAGTCAGGCAATGGACATCACCGCAGCCCATGCGAACAGCTTCAATCTCGCGGGTGACGGCGCCCCGGAAAGACTCGTCGGAAGAGCCGTCTCGTCAAATTTCTTCAGGGTGATTGGCGTATCACCAGCTCGCGGCCGCGGATTCCTGCCGGACGAAGAACAATCTGGCAACGGCGACGTCGTTGTTATTGCCGATGGACTTTGGCATCGACGTTTCGGCGCTGATGAAAACATCATTGGCCAAAGCGTTCAACTCGACGGTCGTGCGCGTACCGTCGTCGGCGTCATGCCACCCAGGTTTTGGTTCGGCGATCCCGACGTCGAGGTTTGGTTGCCGCTGACGGTTACCGGAGAGGAGGCACGCAACAGCCATTTTCTGGAGCTGTACGGTCGCGTACGCGATGGTTTTACCACCAATCAAGCGGGACAAGAACTGCGAGCAATCGCCCGACAGCTGGCGGAAGCCTATCCCGAAACAAGCAAGGGAAACGGCGCCACAATCATCTCACTCCAGGGAGATTTATTTGACGAAGATTTTCGGATGGGATCACTCATCGCCAGTGTCGCGGTTGCATTCGTTCTACTGATCGCGTGCGCGAACGTCGCAAACCTGTTACTGACGCGCGCCGCCGGCCGCACACGCGAGGTCGCCTTGCGCGGTGCTTTGGGTGCTGGCAGGTCGAGAATAGTCAGGCAGTTCCTGGTAGAATCGCTCATCATTGCGTCCTTGGGCGGAGTGCTGGGCGTTGGGTTGTCGGTGGTCGGCATACGCGGACTCGTTTCGTTGATGCCAGCATGGTTTCCGCGAATTGATGAAATCACCCTCGACGGACGAGTCCTACTTTTTGCCGCGATGATATCGGTGCTAACGGGTGTGGTCTTTGGCCTGGCACCGGCACTACAGAGTTCAAAACCAAATCTCACCGACACACTCAAGGAGGGCGGTCGGGGCGGTACCGGAAACAGTGGGCACCGGCTCCGCCGGGCACTCGTGGTCGGCGAGGTTTCGCTTGCGTTGGTCCTTCTCGTCTCCTCGGCACTCCTGGTCCAAGGCTTCGCAAAGCTCCGTCTTGCGGATTTGGGATTCGATGACTCCGATGTCTACTCGATGCGTATGACCTTATCGGAGGCCGAATACTCAGACTCCATCAGTGTAAACCAATTCTGGGAAACACTCGATAGCCGTCTCACTGCTTTGCCTGGCATTTCAGCCATCGGCGCAACGACCAACCTGCCTCTGCGTGGCGGGTCAGGGACGTTCTACACGATTCCAGGTGAAGCGTTGGAAGGTGAGCGGAGACCGGTCGCGAGTTTCCGACACATCTATCCGGGATATTTTGAAGCGCTCGACATACCACTCCTGCGCGGTCGCACAATCGAAACACGTGACCGGACAGGCGCAGGGAGCGTTGTGTTGATCAATGAGGCGTTCGCAGAACGACACTGGCCAGACGGAGACCCCGTGGGTCAGTTCGTCGAACTCTCATCAGGCAACCGGGAGATCATTGGAGTAGTTGCCAACACCCGCGATCAGAGCGCCGATAACACGCAAACCCCGACAATGTTCTTGTCGGTCCTACAAGCCAATCGTCGCAGTCTCGCGTGGGTCATGGAGACGACGGCTTCTATTGAGACCCTGGCGGGAGCTGCGTTATCGGCGGTTGCCGACTTGGACCCGAACCTACCGCCATACAACCTCATGACCATGCGCGCATCGATGGACGAAATCATCGGCGGCGCCGCCATCATGGCCAAGATCATGGCTGTGCTGGCGGGTATTGCGCTGGTCCTGGCCATCGGTGGCGTGTACGGTGTGATGGCGTACACGGTCTCACAACGCACCCAAGAACTCGGCATTCGGATGGCGTTGGGTGCCAAGACCGGCGACGTCGTGTCACTGGTCGTTCGTCAGGGAACCACACTCGGGTTGATCGGCATCGCCGTAGGACTCGGGATCGGTTTGGTTGTGACACGCAGCCTGTCGTCCTTTTTGTTCGGCGTGAGTCCGTTTGACCCGATCACGTTTGGGACGGTCGCCCTTGTTCTCTTGGTGGCCGCCTTAGCCGCATCGTACTTCCCAGCGCGCCGAGCGACCAAAGTTGATCCGGTGACCGCGCTGCGTAGGGAGTAACGAGCTTCATAGGCGTTCCAGGAAC
>JAZDDD010000272.1:0-2229 GCA_036679545.1 Gemmatimonadota bacterium
GTCATGCAGGGCGGCCCGGCAAGCTTGGTCCTGACGGTCAAGACAAATCGACCGACGTCTGCCTTGTCGGGTGACCTACGCGCAGCAGTCAACACCCTCGACGCCAATCTTCCACTTTACGAAGTCCTGTCCATGAACCAACGCGTGGCACTTGCATCGGCGGACTCACGCTTCAACATGCTGCTACTCGGGCTGTTTGCAGGCCTGGCACTCTTCCTCGCGGCGGTTGGCCTCTACGGGACCGTGTCATACCACGTCAGTCAGTCCACAAAGGAAATCGGTGTGCGCATTGCACTCGGCGCTGCGGAGACACGAGTTTTGCACCGGCTGTTGCGGCAAGGGTTTACGCTGGCCGCGTTTGGCGTAGTGGCCGGCACGGCCTCTGCCCTTGTCGCAAACCGGGTGCTGGACGGACTGTTGTACGAAATAAGCCCTACGGACCCACGCACATTGTTCGTCGTCTCGATCTTGTTGGTGCTCGTTGGCGGTGTGGCGACGTATGTTCCGGCCCGGCGTGCAGCAAAGGTGGATCCAATGGTGGCGCTTCGATCGGAGTGAGTGCGGCGTCTTTCAGAGATTCCCAAATCTTTCTCGAACTCGATGTTACTCTTGAGATACGCACGGCGATCGTGTCGTAAGCGTCATGCGAAAGGATGAATCACGTCTTACCTCAGACTTTCCATCGGATCAACAGTACTCGCCCGAAAAGCTGGGATGGCGCTTCCGAGGACGCTCAGTAGCAAGAGCGCTCCACATGCGAGACCTATAGACAACGGGTCGATCGCTTTTATCTCAAACAAGAGCGTCGAGAGCGTGCGACCGAACATGCTGTACGCGAGCGAGCCCACGAAGATACCGAGCACGCCCGTCGCGAGAGCACCCCGTACGACAGAACGCACAATCGAAGTTGACGTAGCACCCAACGCCACACGCGTTCCAAACTCGGCACGACGATGTGCAACCGCAAAAGCCATCGTGCTATAGACGCCCAAAGCCCCAATAGCCAAACTGACGGCGGCAAGGAGCGTCAGTAACATCGACATGATCCGCTCATCAATAATGCTGCGGTCAATCAGATTGCGTAGGTCGGCTTCTTCAAACAGGGGCGCGCGACTGTCGAGCGCCGATGCAATCGTGCGTGCCTCACGCAAGGGAGGCAGAGGGCCGTGGTGTTTGATGACCACCGATAGTTGGGTATGATCGTCTTGATACGCGGGCAAATACATCGTGAGGCGCGGGTCCTCATCCGGTCGTTCCGACCTAATGTCTCCTACAACCCCAATTACCAGAATCGCACTTCCATCCGCGTCACGGACTATCCGATCGACGACGTCCATACCGCCAAACAACGCACGGGCCGTGGACTCCGCGAGGAGCGTTACTGCGGGGCCGTTTGCGTCATCCATGTCCGTAAAGTCGCGTCCAGCAATACGCTCGATACCCATTGCCTTGAGAAACCCCGGCGTAATCGCCGTGCGAAACACCTGTTGCGTGGTCCGATCGTCTACTGACAACGAACCCGACACGTTTCCGTGGTTGCGAAAAGGGAGAAAGTTCACAGCCCCTGCGGCCTCAACCCCTACCAAACTTCGCAGACGGGACAGGTATTCCCTTACATAGGTCTTAATGGTGGTCGGGTCGTCATAACTATTGGGCAACGCGATGCGGAACGAGACAGCACGATCCGCAGAGAAACCAAGATCAATGGCTTGCATGCGAGCGACGCTACGAGTAATGGTCGAAGCGCTCGCCAGTACAACCACGGACAGCGCAAGTTGTACGACGACCAGAAAACGCTGTTGACGCACGTCCCCCCACGACTGCCTCAAGGCACCGGCCGTTCGGAGGGTCTCGCCAAGGTAGCTTGGGTCATGACGCATGAACGGAACAACCGCGAGCAAAACGGTAGCAATGGAACCAAGTGTCACCATGGCAACAACGGAGCCCCGTACGGAAGACTGATCCACCAACGTCGGGAGGAATACGGTCACGTCAATCAGGCGCAGCAGAGTCAATGCGAACGCCATCGCCGCGATCGCGGCGACGACGACGAGAATGACAGCTTCCACACTTAGCGGCAAAACCGAACGTTTTCGTCCGGCCCCCAACGCCATCCGAACGGCAATCTCCCGACGACGCCCAATCGTTCTAACGGCAACGAGATTCGCGGCGTTTGCCAACGACAACAAAAACACCAACGCGACGGCACCGAGCATCAACATCAACGGT
>JAZDDD010000273.1:0-6143 GCA_036679545.1 Gemmatimonadota bacterium
AAGGAGCCATGTCTGGTTTATGGTTGTTGGTTACCAGTTACCGGGTGTTAGCTACCGGATGCTAGCTACTGGCTACCCGCTACCCGCTGCCCGCCTAATCGGCGAGAATCCTACGGTGCGTTCACCTGGGACGGAGAGCCGATTCAACTGATTGCGGTCGTTAGCAGGCAGCAACGGGTCGCGGGTCGCGGGCAGCTTACACCGTTCCAAGCCGCAAACTGAGCACCCCGCCGTCACCAACCGACCCTCCCGCAACTATCAGCCTACAACAAAGAAACGGGATCCCTATCGAACACAACGCGCACCTTGCCCCGGGAAACATGTGGAGCGCGTTTGGCCGCATATTGGAGAACCCGGCCCAATACGCGACGATCTATTGCGCGAAGCAAGATGTGCCAGCGCCAACGGGCTTTGATGCGCGCTAGGGGCGCCGGAGCCGGACCAAGAACGTCGAGGGGTAATTCTTGTGCTGTAACCAACCCTCGCATCCAATCGGCAACATCAGCCGCCGCTTGACTCACCATTGCTTCCGTTTCCCCGGTCACCAGGACGTTGATCAACCCCACGTGCGGTGGGTAACGTGGGTCGCTTCGTTCTGCGAGTTCTCGGGCGGCGAAGCCCTCATAGTCATGCTTGACGGCGTATTGCAGGGCATAGTGATCCGGGGATCGCGTTTGTACCAATACTTCTCCACCCCTCGGCCCACGGCCGGCTCGCCCGGCAACCTGTGCAATTAGTTGAAAAGTTCGCTCGGCCGCGCGGAAATCTGGCAGGTGCAGACCGGTATCGGCGTTTACCACGCCAACCAACGTGACACCGGGGAAATCCAACCCCTTCGCAATCATCTGCGTCCCGAGTAGCACATCGATCTTTGCGGCGGCGAAATCCTCTAGTATCCTGGCGTGTGACCATTTTGTTGCCGTCGTGTCCGCATCCATTCGAGCGATGCGCGCCTCTGGAAACCGCATAGCCAGCCACCGCTCCAGGGCTTGCGTTCCCACGCCACGTGTTCGTTGTGTCTTGCCGCCACAGGCGCCACAACGATCCGGGATGGAACGTTCGAGTCCACAGTAGTGACAACGAATGGACGGCGGTGTGTGATGAACAGTTAAAGCGATACTGCACTCCGTACAATGTGGGACATCTCCGCACTCCGAACACTGTAGAAAGTGTGCAAATCCCCGCCGGTTTAACAAAAGAATGATTTGTTCATCTCGCGCGAGACAGGTGGTCATGCTTTCGTCCAACCGACGCGACCACGGAACGGCGCCGGCCGTTTCAACTCGAGGAGCACCGCGCATATCAACGAGTTGCACCGATGGCAGTGAATGGGACGTTACGCGATGCGGCAAACGAATGACGCGAATGGCGGGTTGTGCCTGCCAAACATCGAGTGACGGGGTCGCACTCCCAAAAATGACACGTGCCGATTCTAACGTGGCCCGTCGCAAGGCGACGTCTCGGGCATGATAACGGGGTACTTCACCGTTTTTGTAGCTGCCGTCGTGTTCCTCGTCCACAACAATGACCGATAGATTGGGTACCGGTGCAAAAACAGCAGACCGCGCACCAACAACCACTTGACGCTCACCCTTGGCCAATGCTCGCCACGCATCGGCGCGTTCGGCATCGGATAGGCCGCTGTGTAGCACCGCCACGCGGTCCTCAAAAACCCCGCGTACTCGAGCGATGGTTTGCGGTGTGAGTGCTATCTCCGGTACCAGCACGATCGCAGTCTTTCCGGACGCAATCGCGTGACGCATGACTTCGAGGTACACCAGTGTCTTGCCACTACCCGTCACGCCAAATAACGTGGCGGCTTTACCGCCTGGGAGGTCACCGATGTCGTCAATCGCCGACTGCTGGTCGCGTGTGGGATTGCCCGGCGGTTTTGCCGAGATCCCCGCAAACGGGTCTCGCAAATGTTCTCGCCTTTGGACCTCAACTAAACCACGTGTCACCAGACTTTTGACAAGTGTCGCAGAAAACCGGAACTCGTTCGTCAGACGCGACCGAGATATTTCCCCGCCAAGTTCATCGATGAGTTCGTAGGCTTCCCGTTGACGGTTCGCCCGCCCAAACGTCTTCTCACGTTCAAGCAACGACGGCAGGTGTTTGACCAATACAACGACGGACTCCGACCCGGCGGCGGGACCCACGTTGGGTGGAACCGTTTCCAACTCAATGGCGCCCACCCGGGCAAGACGCTGAAGCGTTTCCCACACGGGACGACGCATGACCTTACCAAGCGCGGAAGCCGTAGCCGTGCCACCACGGCTTTCCAACGCTCGCACGACATCTGCACTCGCGCCACCCGGAGCAAGGAGAGGATTACGAATCGACGCGACAAGCTTCGACTTCCCCCACAGACCACCGGGTAACATCGCGCGCAACGCCAGGCCGGCAGAACCACCGTAGTACCGTGAAATCCACTCTGACAATTGCAACAACGGTTTGGTTATCAGCGGTCCACTGTCCGGTGCGACAAGCACCGACTTGAGATTGGCCTGACTATCGTTATCGACGGCGGTAACAATTCCGATCATCTCTCGGGATCGCACAGGCACGACCACGCGACACCCAGGCAGCACCGCATCGGCCAGCGATGTGGGTATCGCGTAGGTGTAAGGTTCGGAGACTGGTAGAGGGAGTGCGACCGAACAGGTCGTTGGCAACGAACTGGTCAAGGTGTGTAATTTTTGGCCAGGGCTTGCACCATGGCAGCCGCACCCTGAGCAATTCGCTGCGGTACGTAACCGCCTTCCAAGACGGCTCCGATGGGAACACCAAGAGCGCGCCACTGAACTATCCACGTCGCGTAGTCGTCTGGCTCGAGCGTGAAGCCAGCCAACGGATCACCCGCCATCGCGTCAAAACCGGCCGAGATCAGCAACAGGTCAGGTATCCAACCATCCGTTGCACGATTGACGATCGATGTCAGCTTCTGAACGTACGTGTCTCGCGGAAGCCCGGGGCCACATGGTGCGTTGAAGATGTTGCCGACCCCTGTTTCGTCTTCACGACCGGTGCCAGGGTACAACGGCGATTGGTGGAGTGAAACGTATCGCACGCGTTCGTCTCGTTCGAAAATATCTTGCGTCCCGTTTCCGTGGTGGACGTCCCAATCAACTATCAACACTCGCTCGGCACCCAGTTTATCGAGTGCATGACGGGCGGCAATCGCCACGTTGTTCAACAAACAAAACCCCATGGCCCGGACGGCCGTAGCGTGATGACCGGGAGGTCGAGCGGCCGCGAACGCCGGTTGCCCAGACATTGCCAGTTCAGCAACCCGTAGTGCGGCTCCTGCCGCGTGAAGCGCCGCCACCCAACTGCCCTCGCTCATGTTCGTATCGGCATCAAGCGCGCCACCGCCTTTTGCCGCAAGCGCGATTAACGCTGCCACATGGTCGCTGGAATGGACCGCCGCGATAGCAGCGGTTGGCGCGGGTTTCGCCTCTGACCACTCAACGATGTCCGTGAGCGAGTCGTCACGCAATTCGGCTAACGTGGCGGTAAGACGTTCGGGCGACTCCGGATGATTTGTACCGGGTTGGTGTTCAAAAGAAGAGGGGTGCCAAACGACGGTGCAGGTCACTAACGACGTTTTCCTTTCGGCGCATCGAGCCGGTGGGCCGGGCCGGACGGAGTTACAAGCCTTTTTTGTCGATGCCTTGTGTCAAGCGATGAAGCTCCATCGCTTCGACCTGTAGGGCTTCCCGTAGTTCGCGGAGAGTTCGGCCAGACCGATCCGACCTCACGTGTTTCTCCAGCGCAGACCGCTCAACTTAGACGAAACCAACCATCGGCAAGATTCACGTCACCGGGCGGCGGTTTGTTGGAAGGATGATGAATGGTGCGCCGTCACCTGCGCCGAGATCAGCCATGGTTTGGTCTTCGTTGATTACCAGCGCTCCACGATATTTCACCAGGTAGGTGGCTGGATCGGGCCGGACCTTGGTGGCCTCCATCAGACTGTCAGTCTTGAGCTGCGAAACCGGCGTGTCCGACGATACCACCATTGTGAGATTATCCCACACGTCCGGTACCCAAACCCGAACGCGAAGTGATTTAGTCTCTGCCATCGCTGGTCACTGCCGGAAGTGTAGAGAAGAAACGTCCAATGGCTTGTCCGTACAGGGGCGACGATGCCCGCACTTTGGTCCCTGCCTCACAATTCATGACCGCAAGCGCTATTTCTTCGCCGCCTTGCCCACGGAACGTGGCGTGCGTAGCGCTCTCGGACTCGAGGTAGGCACCATAGTGCGGCACCCGTTCAGCGAAAAACGCTTTCGCGCGGGCAAGGACATCACCTTGCGCCAGGGAAGTTTCGTATTCGTGAAGCATATCAGCTCACTGTTTTGGTACGGCGGTCGTTGGCCACACTTTGCGCGGCCACACGACACCAGGTTCCAGTACAAGATAACGGAACACAGCCAAGACACGTAGCGCCCTAACTCCCGGCAACCGCCTTGGACGCAATTTGCCGATTGAAAGCAACCAACACGACGAACACAACGGCAAACTGGAACAACACAGTTCCGACGTTGCCCTCCGCAAACGGAGCCAACCAACCCTCGGTGGCACCGCTATACGATTGCCACAAGAACCAAACGGTGAGTATCACCGCCTGCAGCGGCAGCAAGAATGTTACAACGACATCAAACCATGAACCGATCCGAATATCCGAATGCTCGTGATTGAGCTGCTCCATCCGAAACTTCTTGACCCCGTACCTGATCACCGCAATCGAGAAGAACAAGCCGGCAAGCATGAGGGCAACAGACCACACCCAGTCTTGATTGTGCAACACGCGAATGTTGATTGCAGATGGTACTCCCAGAAGGAAGGCGGCGGCACCGACGATCTTGATGGCTTTTGCCCGTTCCATACCAGCATCGATGAAAACCCGCGTTGACAACTCGATCATCGCCATCAGGCTCGTAAATGCCGCAAAACCCAACGCCAAGAAAAACAGTACCATCAGCACGCCGCCAAACGGCAGCGTGGAAAACAACTCGGGCATCCAAATAAACGTCAGCCCTTCATTACCCGCGCTGAAGATTGTGTTTTGCATGAGATCTTCAGAGATGGGTTGACCTGCGGCAATTGCCTCGGCCAGCGCCGGAAACGCGCTTAACGTCTCCGGGTCAGAAGCAAAATCGGCAACGAGTGATGGTACTACTGAAAAAACCGTACACATGACCATGATGCCAGCCAACAACGAAATCACGTTGTTTGCCGTCGGAATGATGAACGCGTTGAGGGCCGTGTCATCCTGCGTCCGCAGATAAGCCGCATACGTCAACACTAACCCCCACCCGGCCCCCGTATCCCATGCGTTCTGTGTGAGCGCCTCTATCCAAATTCTTGCGTTCCCCAGGGCTCCCCAATCGACCCCAAACAAATAGGACAAGCCAGCGCCAGCACCCGGCAAAGTAACCGCACGTATCGCAAGCACGACGACAAGCACCAACAAAGTCGGCATCAACACCCGCGCAACCTTTTCGATTGCGCCGATGCCACGTGAGACAACAAACGAACCAAGCCCAATGGCAATCCCGTGTGTGACGATGGGCCAATACGATTCGATGTAGGAATTCCACATAGCGCCGGGTGGGGAGCCTGGCAACCCGCCGGTCACGCTTGCAAAGACGTAACGAATCGTCCATCCAGCGACGACTGAGTAGTAGAATAGAATGGCCGTTGCGACAAACGCTATAAACGCGCCCATCCATGCAAATTTTGGCCCCATGATCTTAATGAGCGTCTTGACCGGACCACCACGTGTTTTGCGACCGAGACCAAACTCAATGAGAATGAGAGGAATAGACCAAAGGAAGAGAAACACAACCCAGGCCACGAGGAACTCACCGCCACCATTTTGTGCAGCGATCCGGGGGAACCGCCAAATATTACCAGTACCAACCGCCATGCCGAGCATGACGAGAATCATGATCCAACGACTCGAAAATGTTTCAGTTTTGCCGGCCACGTATCCCCCTTGTTTTACAATCGGTGTGCGCTCGACACCGTCACCGAGTCAGCCGGTCACGAACGTAATCCCGCAGCCGATCCACCGCTACACGATCCTGCACCAACGTGTCCCGATCCCTCACGGTCACGGTCTGGTCTTCGGACGT
>JAZDDD010000274.1:0-6634 GCA_036679545.1 Gemmatimonadota bacterium
GTATAATAAAGAATACGCTCCGTGGTGGTCGTCTTACCCGCGTCAATGTGCGCCATGATCCCGATGTTGCGGATCCTCTCTAGCGCGAACGTCCTCGATGCTGCCGTTGCCATTTATTCCTTTTAAATCCTTGTCTTCTTCCGTGTGGACGACCCAGGTCTTCTTCGGTGTTAACAACCCTGAGTCACCCGTTTCAGCCTGCCAACCCCTTGTTACGGCAGCGAAAAAGCGGGGCGACCATACGTTCGATTTCGCGAACAGGTCTCGCTCCGCAGCTCGTCCGGGTGGGGGTTCCACCCTGCGACGCGGAATCCCTTTAGCAGGGTTCCGGCTCTGTTGGGCGACTCACGTGTCGCCGGTTCTGGGCGCGCTCGACGCCGCCCCAATTAGTCTATCGTGCTACCACCGGTAGTGGGCAAATGCTCGATTTGCCTCTGCCATCCGGTGCGTGTCTTCCTTCTTCTTGACGGAAGTGCCTTCACCCTTCGACGCCGAGATCAGCTCCGCCGCCAATCGATCAGCCATCGTAGCTTCGGTTCGCTTCCTTGCATGTCCTAAAATCCAACGGGAAGCCAACGCCGTCCTCCGGTCCGGCCGCACTTCAACCGGTACCTGGTAGGTGGCACCACCCACGCGCCTGCTTTTCACCTCAACCGAAGGCTTCACATTGTTGAGACCCTGCTTGAACACATTCACACCGGGTTGACCGGTTTTCTGTTCTATCATATCCATGGCCCGGTAAAAAATCCCCTCGGCCGTGGACTTCTTGCCCTTGAGCATCAGTCGATTGACGAACTTCGATACCGTCTGGCTGTCGTAACGCGGATCGGGCGGGACAATCCGTTTTTGAGCCTTTTGCCGCCGACTCATTTGGGTCTCTTGGCGCCGTATTTGGAGCGCCTTTGTCTGCGGTCGGACACACCGGAAGCGTCCAACGTCCCGCGAATTATGTGGTACCGGACGCCGGGCAGGTCTTTCACCCTGCCACCCCGGATCAGAACAATGCTGTGTTCCTGTAGATTATGCCCCTCGCCAGGGATGTAGCTCGTGACTTCGAACCCGTTTGTCAGCCGCACGCGGGCAACCTTTCGGAGGGCCGAGTTGGGTTTCTTGGGCGTCGTCGTATAGACACGGGTACACACGCCTCGCTTCTGGGGATTCCCTTTCAGCGCAGGAGCTTTTTCTTTCTTTGCTACGACTTTACGGCCGTGGCGGACCAGCTGACTAATGGTGGGCACTTATATTTTCTCCACTATTGCCAATGAGGCATTTTGGTACAGACCGACTAATCTAGACAGGGAAATTTCGGCGGTCAACTGGTGTATGACAGTTTCACCGAGTTCGCCTGTCAAAACGGCGACCGATTGACAAATAACCCCGCGGGACGACTTGGTCCCCGGCGAGATTGCAAGGACTCACACGAGGATTCATATATGACTAGGTCAATCTTTCCCTTGAATCGCGGCCAGATTTGGGCCCTGTTAGCCCTGGCCGTCGTCAGCCCATTGTCCGCTCAACAGGACCTTGGATTTCGGTACGTAGACGGGAAGTGCGTGAACGAAGCCGGTGAAGAAGGGATGAATCCCAAGTACACCGGTGAATGCGGGGACCTCGTTGGCGCCAACCTAGCGGAGTTGCCGCTGGACGGCATCGACTTCTCGGGAGCCAATCTCAGGGGAGCCCGGTTGATGCGGGCAAAACTCCGCGGCGCCATATTCGTCGGTGCCAACCTGCACAACGCCGATTTTCGCGGGTCTGACCTCAGGGAGGTCAATTTCGAGGACGCGAGCGCCGAGCGAACCAACTTCGGCCAAGCTGACATGACCGGCGCTCGATTCAATGGCGCCAACGTACAGCGGGCGCTTTTCGTCCAGGCCATCTTACGTGACGCCGACCTGCAAGCCGCCAATCTCCGCAGAGCCGACCTCCGCAGCGCCGACCTGACGGGCGCCAACCTCACGAGGACTCGGCTGAACGGAGCGCTTCTGGACAGACTCAGTATCCTGCCCTTCGGCGCCTCGGTTGCCGATCTGCAACGACGAGGGGTCCGATTTATTGGTTAGGCGATTCGGGGGAGTCCGCCGAGAGCTAGATTCGGGTATCGCATTGGGGTCAGTTTTTCTTGGCCAAAGCGGGCGCCGAGAAAGATGGAGGTCACAGAGGACTAATTTCGTCAACACCAAAGAAAAATGAAGGGCCTTGGCCAGGCCGTCCCTATTCGATACAATCGGTTCTCCTCCGTGTCCTCTATCTTTCTCTGTGCCCTGTGTGGCTGTTAGCTATGCGGCCTTACCTCGACATCGACTATCTCAGACGCTCCCAAGTCTCCGCTTCTGCCGATGGGACTCCTTACTCAGCAGACCCATTCGCCTCGGCTGCCATTTGACGCCGACCCAGCTCGCGGTCCATGAACAGCAAACCGGTCCGGTCCTCGCCGATCATGCGTAGCTGATCGACAATTTCGCTCCCAACCTTCTCCTCCTCGACCTGCTCGGCGATGAACCACTCCAGGGCCACCTGCGTCGCATAGTCTCGCTCTTCGACGACGAACGCATAGAGACGATGAATCAGTTCTGTCACCTTCATTTCCTGAGCCAATGCCGTCTCAAAAACCGCCAAGGGAGACGCAAAATCACCAACCGGTTTTTCCACCGACTTCAGCTCAAGGGTTCCACCCCGGTCATTGACGTAATCGACGAGTTTGAGGCCGTGTACAACCTCTTCCTGGCTCTGCATACGAGCCCAATGCGCAAAACCGGGGAAGCTCTTCCGCTCGAAGAACGCGGACATCGCCAAATAGGCGTAGGCTGACGACAGCTCGTGGTTGATCTGGTCGTTTATGGCCCCTTCAATTGATTTACTCAGCATCGAAACGTCCTTGTACAAGATATCCGACGGTGTTTCAGATCACGATCGGCTGAAGGCTGCGAGAGAAGCGTGATCCAGTCAAGACGGAGACCCTCGGCTTGACCGCGGTCTTAACGCTGGTTATCAATTCGCACATGGCTAATCCCAACCCAAATCCGCCCCTCTCCAACTGTGCCGTCGGTGCGTGGTGGTGGTACCAGCTTCCTCGTGGGGTCGGTATAGCCTAGTACATTCACAATGTGATTTTACACCGGGCCCGCCCCTCATGACGAGAGAGGCGGGCCTTTTTTTGTCTATCCCAATTCCAAAAGAAGGGAAAAACACTGAGCAATGGAAACCGTATTTGACATCACCGCCGACCTGGATACACCGGTGTCTGCATTTTTGAAACTCACACCTTTCCAACCGAGGTTCCTCCTCGAGAGTGTCGAAGGTGGCGACCGGCTGGGCCGCTATTCCTTTATAGGGTTCGGTCCTGCATTCGAATGGCGGCTTCAAAACGGTCATCTACGAGTCGCGGGGGCCGAGCAGCCGTACCCAACGGACCGCGTTGAGCTGCTTGACTCGCTTCGATCAGCCCTGAAACAGGCCCCAAAACCAGGACCGCGCTCAGATGAAATCCCGTTTCCGGGTGGACTGGTTGGCGCCATTGGATACGGAATGCACAGCCATTTCGATCGCCGATTCTTAGTTCCCGGAGCAGAGGACACCACAGCGCTGTTCATGGCGCCGGCCTCGGTGCTCGTGTTCGATCATATGACGCGTCGTGCCGCGTTACTTCACGACGGCCCGGATGACGATCGCAAAACTCTACGGGCAGCGGTCATATCGGCGTTACGCGGCCCCACGCCTAGCAGGCCATTGGTGACCGTTCACGCACCCCCGAAACAAAGCCTCGAATACGACGATTTTTTGGCGGGAGTCGACAAGACCAAACAGCATATTCGCGCAGGCGACATTTATCAGCTCGTTCTCTCCGTCCAGTTCACCGGTTCCTGCGACGTACAGCCATTCGAAGTGTATCGCGCACTCCGCCTTCTCAACCCGTCACCGTACCTGTACTACGTTGATTTTGGCGACATCTCCATTGTTGGTTCCTCCCCGGAAGCATTGGTACGCCTGTCTGGGCGCGAAGCATCACTGCGGCCGATCGCCGGCACAAAGCCACGCGGGGCGACACGTCAACAAGATCGTGATCTCGCTGAGGAGTTGTTGGCTGACCCCAAAGAAAACGCCGAGCACGTCATGCTCGTCGATTTAGCGCGCAACGACCTCGGCCGCGTTGCGGTGCCGGGATCGGTCGCCGTCGATCCCTACAAAACGATCGAGCGTTACAGCCACGTCATGCACATGGTAAGCGGGGTGCGTGGCGTACTACCGCCCGAAACAGACGCGTTTGACTTGTTCTCTGCCGCGTTTCCTGCCGGGACGGTGGTGGGCGCCCCCAAGATCCGAGCCATCGAAATCATCGACGAACTAGAACCCGTTCCCCGAGGTCTGTACGCCGGTACCGTGGGGTACTTCGGACATGGCGGTTCGATGGATCAAGCCATCGCAATACGAACATTGGTTTTCCAAAACGGTTCGTACACGTACCAAGCTGGCGCCGGCATAGTGGCTGACAGCGTTCCCACCCTTGAGCACGCGGAAGTTCTGGCGAAGAGCGCGGCGCTGGAATCCGCACTCACGTTGGCGGAGGAGGGTTTATGACGCCCCGCGTGTTGGTCATCGACAACTACGACTCCTTCACGTACAACATCGTGCAGGCACTTCGGGTTTTGAGCGCTGACGTGGTAGTGAGACGCAACGACGCCGCCAACCCGAGCGACCTGAGTGACATCGCGGCAACACACATTTTGGTATCCCCCGGTCCAGGCCGGCCCGAAGATGCCGGTTGCTCTATGGCCGTCATCCAGGCGGCCATGCCACGTGTACCCGTGTTAGGTGTTTGCCTCGGCCATCATGCGGTGGCCGCGGTCCTCGGCAGTGAGATTCGACCGGCCGCAACACTCATGCACGGCAAGACATCGCTGGTTTACCACGACAACCGGACCCTGTATGAAGGACTGCCCAATCCGTTCGAGGCTGGTCGATATCACTCACTCGCCGTAACGGAGCCAAACACCGAGTCCGACTTCGTGGTCACGGCCTATACATCCGACGGTGAAGTCATGGGAATCAGACACAAACATCTGCCAACCGAAGGCGTGCAGTTTCACCCGGAAAGCGTGTTAACGCCGGGTGGCGACCGCATCTTGCGAAATTTTCTCGACCTCGAGCCAATAACCGTCATATGAAGGCGTTCTTACAACAACTGACTGGCGGCAAAGACCTCACCACAGAGGAAGCAGAACAACTTTTGTACGCCATGATTGCAAAAGACCAAGAACCGGCACTGTCCGGCGCCGTACTCGCGACCCTGCGCGCCAAGGGAGAATCTCCCAACGAGCTAAGGGGTTTTGCCTTGGCAATGCGCAAACTAGCAATCAACCCCGGTATCCCCGAGGATACACGCACAATCGACATCGTCGGCACAGGCGGCGACGGTTCCGGCAGTCTTAACCTTTCCACCGGCGCTGCCCTGCTCACCGCCGCGTGTGGCACGCCGGTTGTCAAGCACGGCAACCGGTCCGTCACAAGTCAATCCGGTAGCGCGGACGTTCTCGAAGCGCTAGGCATACACCTGCCCGCACCAAAAGACGCCGCAAGATTGCTGCAACGAAGCGGATTCACATTCCTGTTTGCTCCATACTTCCACCCCGCGATGAGGACCGTCGGCCCAATTCGTAAGGCACTCGGTATCACCACGGTGTTCAACATCGTAGGCCCGCTGACCAACCCCGCGGCTCCTCCGTTCTATGTGATTGGCGCGTTCTGTTCATCCGTCGCTCAACTCATGGCTGACGCGATTTCTGGTTTACCAATCGAACGTGCGTTTGTTGTTCACGGAGCGGAGGGGTGGGATGAAGCAACGCCCATCGGTCGGTTTCGGCTTTGGGACGTCCGTCCCGGGTGTGTGCGCCAATCGGTGCGCGATCCGGCCGACCTTCATCTGCCCCGTTGCACGACAACCCAACTTGCGGGCGGTAGCGCAAAGAAGAACGCCTCGGCAATTCAGGCCGTTTTCGACGGACAACACGGGCCGCATCGAGACGCCCTAACATTGGGAGCGGGCCTGGCCTTGGAAGTGACGGGTTCGTCAAAAACCCTCACCGATGGAATCAATCGGGCAAGGGAAGCCATTGATGATGGCAGCGCGAAGGCGCTGTTGTCACAACTGAGCGGTTTGGAATCGCTCACGGCAGCGAGTCCCGCGGGTGTCTGACTTCATCACCTCTATGGTGGAGGCAAGCCATGACCGCGTCAAGCACGCCAAACGCCAGGTCTCGATACACGAAATGCGTCGCTGCGCGTTGGCGCGCCCAAAACGCCAACCGCTCACGTTGCACGTTTCCGGTTTCGACATCATCGCCGAGATCAAACGGAGCAAGCCATCAGGAGATGTCCTTAACACAGCAAAGGGACGTGCGGCACGCGACATGGTGACGATGCAAGGCGACGCCTATGCAAGAGGAGGCGCCGCGGCAGTTTCGGTCTTGACTGAGCCGACAGCGTTTTCTGGAGACATCGAAGACGTAGGGACGGCGGCGCGCAGCGCACCGGTCCCGATCATGAGAAAAGACTTTCTCGTCGATCCATACCAGGTGTTCGAAGCCCGTGCGAATGACGCGACAGGCGTGTTGCTGATCGCGCGAGTGCTCGAACC
>JAZDDD010000275.1:0-2036 GCA_036679545.1 Gemmatimonadota bacterium
TAACAAACAGAACAAGCGCTACATGCACAATTTCTTGGTGCTGGGCGGCAACCATGCCCCGGTCGCCGTCGATGATGTTTCCAGCACACCTCAAGATATCCCAGTAGCTATTGACGTTACGGCCAACGACACCGATGAAGACAACCCCATTGACGTCACGACGGTCCAATTGATTGATTCCACCAGCAACGGAACTTTGTCTCTGGACTCAGTAACCGGAATTGTGACCTATACTCCGCCGGCAGGCTTTCTAGGCACAGACAGTTTTAAGTATTCAGTGCACGATCAAGACGGCGAAAGTACTGTGGCCGCCACCGTGATAATCACGGTGCATGTTAATAGTCCGCCTCTTGCTCAAAACGACAGCGTCCCCGTCGACGAGGATACATCCATCACAATTGACGTTCTTGGCAATGACTCGGACCCAGACGGCGTGATTGTCGTCTCAACGGTTCAGATCGTTTCGCCGCCGACAAGTGGATCGGCCGTGGTGAACGATACAACGGGACATATCACCTACACTTCGAACGCGGATTTCACCGGAACAGACGCCTTTTCCTACAGCGTGAAGGACAATAGTGGCGAGACCTCGAATGCGGGCATCGTGACCGTTACGGTGGCGGATATCAATGATCCGCCAGTAGCCATAGATGACGCTCGGTTCACTAACGAAGAGACTCTATTGGCGATCGATGTAGCGGCCAATGACACCGATATCGACGGCACGATCGACCGAGCCACGGTCTCCGTGACTTCCCTTCCGAGCGATGGGACTACTACAGTAAATACTTTGACTGGTGAGGTTAGCTATACTCCGGACCGGGACTTCGTAGGCTCCGACTCATTCACGTATAGGGTAAAAGATGAAGACGGTGCTATCTCGAATGAGGCGACGGTATCGGTTGCAGTCATTCCCGTCAACGATCCCCCATTGGCCGCGGCCGATACGGTGATTACAGATGAGGACCAGTCAGTACTCATCGCAGTACTCGCAAACGATTCCGATGTAGATGGGACCCTTGTACCCTCGACCGTTTCCGTGGTCTCGCAACCAAGCAACGGTTCCGTTTCGGTCAACGCCGTGAATGGAGTGATAACTTACACACCCGACTTGGGTTCAAACGGAGCGGATAGTTTTGACTACACCGTAAACGACAACGAAGGCGCTGTTTCGCAACCGGTCACTGTGACCGTGATCGTGAACGATATCAACGACCCACCGGTCGCGTTAAGCGATGCGGCCTCCACGAGTGAAGATACACCGCGAGTTATCGACGTGTTGGCCAACGATAGCGATTCGGATGGTACTTTGGATCCCACATCCATCATCATAACCGCCGACGCAAGTAACGGCTCGACCTTCATCAATACTTCGACGGGCGAAATTACCTACAGCCCCAATTCCGACTTTTCGGACATTGATAGCTTTTCTTACACCGTTAACGATGACGACGGAGCAAGCTCAAATGAAGTGAGCGTAACGATTGATGTTAGCGGGATAAACGATCCGCCGGTTGCTGTCGCGGATCAAGTGGTGATAACAATAGGTAGCGCTGTCGATATAGATGTGACCGCCAACGATACGGATGTCGATGGGGTCATTAACCCGGCGACAGTGGCTCCTACCGCTGCCCAAAACGGAACCATTGCCGTGCTGTCCGGCGGTCTGGTTCGATATACGCCCAATACCGGGTTTGATGGTAATGACACCTTCACATATACTATCAAAGATGAACAAGGTTTGATCTCGAACGAAGCTACCGTTTTGATTAAGATCAACAATTTTCCCGTGGCCGTTGACGATAATGTGTTTACCCAGGAGGATATTCCGGTCATAATGAATGTCCTGGCAAATGACACCGACGTTGACGGCGCCATCGATCCAGCCACGGTTGTCATTGGTACGAGTCCAGCGAGTGGAAGCTTGTCCGTTCATCCAACGAGCGGCGAAATTACGTATACGCCTAACCTCGATTTCGTGGGCTCGGATAGCTTTACTTATAGCGTTCGGGATGAGGACGGCGGTGAATCGAATA
>JAZDDD010000276.1:0-7884 GCA_036679545.1 Gemmatimonadota bacterium
CGGACCGTATGCCGATCCAATCATTTTTCTGTTTCTCGGCGGATTTCTTCTAGCGGCAACACTGGAACGGTGGGACCTGCATAAACGGTTTGCGCTGGCGACGGTCAAGATTGCTGGGACATCAGGCCCAAAGGTCATTTTGGCCTTTATGTTTGCCTCGGCGTTTTTGAGCATGTGGATTTCGAACACGGCAACGGCCGTGATGATGTTGCCGATCGCCAAAGCGGTGACCATGGGGTTGGAGCATGCTGACGAAACTGAGCGAAAGGCCTTCTCGACCGCGTTGTTACTGGGTGTTGCGTATGCGTGCTCGATCGGTGGCGTGACAACGCTTATCGGGACGCCTCCCAACGCGATATTCGCGGGCGCCGCGAGAGAACTGGTCGGGGTGGAAATCGGATTCGGGTCTTGGATTTTGATTGGCGCCAGCGTTTCCATTCCAATGTTCATTGCATGTTGGTGGATACTCGTGGGGCTTTTCAACGTGCGCGGCGAGGTACCCGGGCTTGCGAAGGTGGTCGCGGAACATCGGAAAGACCTCGGATTGGTCTCAGGCGCAGAGCGCTTCATATTGACGGTCATGGGATGCACCGCGTTAGCATGGATCCTCAGGGCACCAAAGGTCATAGGTGGCGTGCGCATTCCGGGGTTATCCGATTTTCTCCCCGGCGTTTCCGACCCCGCAATCGCCGTTGCAGGCGCCCTGGTTTTACTATCGGTCCCGTTGCGAAACTCCCGCTTCGACGTTGCGCTCGATTGGCGTTCCGCCAGTAAGATCCCATGGGGAATCTTGCTCTTGTTTGGTGGCGGGCTGGCCCTGGCGCGTGCATTTGCCGGTAGTGGTCTCACGGAGTGGGTAGGCACCTCTTTGCAACAGTTGGCCGGTGCCCCCACATGGGTGGTGGTCCTGTCCACCGTTGGTTTGTTTGTCGTGTTGACCGAGATTACGAGTAACGCCGCTACGACAGCATTGGGAATGCCGCTCATGGTAGGGGCCGCTCAAGGCATTGGGCTTCCGCCCATTCCGCTTATGATCGCCGCGACCCTCGCGGCATCAATGGCATTCATGCTTCCGGTAGCAACACCACCCAATGCAATAGTCTTTGGTTCAGGAATGTTGCGGCCGGTGGATATGGCTCGCGCAGGTGTGAGACTCAACGTGGTGGCCGTATTCGTTATTACTGCCGTGGTAGTTATCCTTGGACAGTCGATTTTTTGAGGATCATGAAACACGGGTTGTGAGCTGAGCGATATGAACGAAAAAGTAGCGGTCGGAAACTTCCGGACCAAACTCAACGCCGAGATCGCGGCTGGGTTGTTGACCAACCAGAAAATACCGTTTCTCATCCAGTCTACGGAGGGAATGTTGCACGGCCCGATTGCGCCGGGTTCTACCATTTATGTCCCACAGGCTCTGGCCGAACAGGCAACGCAGATTCTCACTGACGCGGGTATGATCCCCGACGATGGCGTCTGATCGGATCTTCCTGACAATTGCCGGCGTCTTTGGGCTGCTGGCCGTCGCCGGTGGGGCTTTTGGCGCGCACGCTTTACGCGAGCGGATCACGCCCGAATCATTGGCCGTATTCGAAACGGGCGCTCGGTACCACATGTACCACGCCCTCGCGTTGGCCATCGTTGGACTGTTACTCGGGCGGTTATCCATTCCACAGCTCGTGTGGTCCGGGTGGCTCTTTGTGATTGGCACGACCATCTTTTCCGGCAGTCTGTACTTGCTGGCGGTTACCGGAACGCGATGGTGGGGTGCTATTACTCCGCTAGGAGGTGTTGCGTTGTTGGCCGGTTGGGGAAGCTTCGTATGGGGAGTCCTGCGATCTTGACCCCATACGGCGCTCGATCCAAACACTCTTTCGGGCGGGATGAATACGATCTTCTTTAACGGCAATTTTGTCGATCGGTCCGAGGCCCACGTATCGGTGGACGATCGTGGTTTCTTATTTGGCGACGGCGTCTATGACGTTGTTCGAAGCTACGGTGGCCGATTCTTTTCCCTTGCAGAACACCTCGCGCGGTTACGCAACGGCATGCGCGAATTGTCAATCACCGGCGTAGATGCGGCTGACTTCGAAGGCATTGCTCATCGGCTTTTGGAGATCAACGGCATGGCCCATGACGATGCCACGGTCTATATGCAGGTCACGCGTGGCACGGCACCCCGTCGCCACTGGTTTCCGGACCCACCCGTTCCCGCCACGGTGTACGCCTCTGCGGCAAAGGTCACGAAGCGAGGCAATGCCAACACCGGAATGTCAGTGTTCACCATGCCAGATGTTCGGTGGGCCCGTTGTGACATCAAGAGTCTAAACATCCTGGCCAACTGTATGTCGATGCAACGCGCCCGCGAGGCAGGCGGTGATGATGCAATCCTCGTACGGGACGGTGTGGCCTTAGAAGGATCCGCTGCCAGCCTTTTTGGCGTGTTCTCGGGGGAAGTGCGCACCGCTCCTCTGACAAATTATGTTTTACCAAGTATCACCAGGGCGGTTACAATAGACATCTGTAGCGACGGCGGGATCACATGCCACGAACGCCCAATTTTCGAACACGAACTTCAGGCGGCGGACGAACTATTTTTTGCGGGCACAACGGTCGAACTGATGCCCATCACACGTGTCAACGGAAAACTCATCGGCGACGGAAGTCCCGGCCCCGTTACACGTAACTTACGTGAGCGTTTCGCGCAGCGCACCAATGTTGCGGCCGTAGTGGACCATAGTGGCTGAATCGCGACCGTCTCCTCGGCACGGTTCCGACGTTGCACGTCGCCGTACACGCGGACCGGTCCCCACATTGACTTGCGCTGCCTGCGGTACTGACCTCGAAATTTTACGCCGACCCATTCGTCGCTTAAGTTGGACACGATATTGGTGGCGGGGTGTATCCAGTCTTTTTTCCCAACCGCTTCGCCACTGTACCAGTTGTGGTTCGTTGTACGATGCCTCCGGAACTCTTGTTGCCACCGGAGCAACAGAAACCGATGCCGAGTTGAAGACACGCCGGTTCCAAAACGACATGATCGGGATGCGGGATGGTTTTGGAGCGGTAGTTCTCGGATCAGGAATGACCGTCGCCTGGACCCTACTCGGTCCCGTCGCCTATGAGCCTGTTATCACGGTGGTAGCCGGCACAGTTGGCGCGCTCGCGTTAGGTCCCTGCGGATACTTCCTTGTGAAGGTTCGACAGACAAAGCGCGAGCTTAAGAAATGGCGCAAAGCGCGGCGCCAGGGAGCCACCGGACCGTGAGACGAACGGTGGTCGCGTTCAGCGTGCTTTATTTCGTCGCGATGGCCTTGTTCTGCACGTTTCCGTTCCTGGGCGTTGCCAACACGGCGCGACCGTTTGTACTAGGTCTTCCCTTTGTGATGATGTGGTTCGTGGCGTGGGTGCTCGGTTCGATGGTTGTATTCTGGATGTTGTACTGGACTGAGGGACAATGAGCGATTGGCGCATTGTTATCCTCGTCGTAGCGGCGTATTTGGCGGCAAACCTGTACGTGGGACTACGCGCCGGGCGTAAATCAAGCGACACAGTCACTGGGTACGTTGCCGGAGATAGAGGATTCGGCACGTTGGTCATGTATTTTGTCACCGGTGCGAGCGTTTACTCTGCCTTTGCGTTCCTTGGCGGACCGGGTTGGGCGTACAGTCGAGGTGCAGCCGCCCTGTACATCATGGTCTATGGCGTGCTGGGAATAGCTCCGTTTTGGGCCCTCGGCCAATGGGCCGCACGAGTTGGCCGCCGGCACGGGTTTGTCACGCAGGCGGCCATGCTTGCGCATCGATATCAGAATCGATCGGTGGCAGTCGCCGTCGGGCTCGTCAGCGTCGTAGCCATGATTCCATACGTCGCCTTACAGATGGAAGGCGCCGGCATCATTCTGGACCGGGTCACCGATGGCCGCATACCCGCAGCCGCCGGTTCAGCGATAGCGTACGGTGTGGTTTTGATCTACGTGTGGCGTAGCGGGGTCATGGGCGTGGGATGGACCAACGTGTTCCAAGGCATCTTCATGCTCGTCATAGCGTGGGCCCTTGGTCTGTACCTACCCTACAAATTGTACGGCGGAATTGGCGAGATGTTTACCGCCATTGAGGCCGTGAGGCCGGAGCTTCTGACCGCACCCGGTCTTGATGCGGATGGCAATCCGTGGACACCCTTTGGATTCAGTTCGGCGATCATTGTGTCGGCACTTGGGTTCATGATGTGGCCTCATCTTTTTATGAAAGCATTCGCGGCAAAGGATGACGCCACGATTCGCCGAACCATTCTTCTCTTCCCAACGTTTCAGCTGTTTCTCATTCCACTGTTCCTCGTGGGATATGCCGGTGTGCTATACGCATCGGCACCAGATGCCGCAGATGCTATCATGCCCCACATCGTTCTGACCTCTGGTCTCCCATCCATTGTTGTTGGGCTGTTCTGCGCGGGCGGATTGGCCGCATCCATGTCCACCGGTGACTCGCTTCTGCACGGCGCTGCGTCAATCGCGGTCCAAGATGTTTACGTCGGCGCGACTAAAAGTACGCTCGCCCAAAGCCAACAACGCACCGCAATTCGTTTTCTCGCGCTCGCCGTCGGCATTGTTGGTTATGCTGTTGCCATCATCAGTGAGCGTTCGTTGGTCGGACTCCTGCTCGCCGCGTATGGAATGATTGTCCAGCTCGCGCCTGGTGTTTATGGCGCATTCCTTTGGCGGCGCGCAACCGGAACGGGTGTGGTAGCAGGCCTCTTGACAGGAACCGCCATCACCGGCCTTCTCGTCATTCAACCACAGTGGCGCCCTTTTGGAATTCACGAGGGCCTCATCGGTATAGCGATGAACATTTTGGTGCTGGTGACGGTATCTCTCCTGACCACACCACCCGATTCAACACACGTCGATCGCTGGCTCAAGACGGCCCGCACCGCTGACTCCAGTTGACTAGCCCGTTTACGCGTCCCATCACCGTTCACATTGAGGGTTCCAACATGTACCGAGCACTTGCGTCAACGCTGCTGGCGCTTTCCCTGCCCATCGCTCTTTCCGCCCAGGAGCGCACGGAATTTACCGATTACCGATTGGACAACGGGTTGCGAGTCATTCTGGTCGAGGACAACTCGGTGCCAATTGTTACGGTGAACGTTTGGTACGACGTTGGTAGCGCCAACGAGCGTACCGGCCGATCAGGGTTTGCCCATCTTTTTGAACATATGATGTTCGAGGGATCGAAAAACGTGGCAAATGACGAACACAGTTCCTTGATTCAGCGTGCCGGAGGAACGCTCAACGGCACCACGGATGAAGATCGGACGGCGTACTTCGAAACGTTGCCTGCCAATCGTTTGAACCTCGGTCTGTGGCTCGAGGCTGACCGGATGCGATCGTTGACCATCACCACTGAGAACCTCGATACGCAGCGCAATGCGGTGCAGGAGGAGCGGCGGCTACGTATCGACAATCAGCCCTATGCGGGGGCGTTCTTGGCGTCCACCACGATGTTGTACGACTCTACAACATGTTTTCCGTATGCGCACGAGGTCATTGGATCAATGGAAGATCTCAACGCGGCGGACGCGACGGACGTGCAAGAGTTCTTTGACGCCTACTACGCCCCGGGTAACGCAACGCTTGTGGTCGTGGGAGACTTCGATGAACCGAACGCGCGAAAGCTGATTCGACAATACTTTAGCGATATTCCCGGGCGGGACACGCCACGGTCGCCATCATGTGAGTGGTCCGTTGGCACCGAGGCACAGGAGACCGTTTGGGAAGACCCCTTGGCCAACCTTCCGATGGTGTTGGTTGGGTTTCGCACACCCGCGCACGATCATAACGATGCCAAAGCCATACAACTGCTTGCATCGATCCTCGGTGGTGGCGAGAGTTCGCGCCTCAACCGGGCTTTGGTACGAAACGCGCAGTCGGCCGTGCAAACCGCGTCATTCTCAGCGCAGCATCGACACGGTTCGCCATTTACGGTTCTCGCAATTGCGAATCAAGGGGTGGACGCGGCCACAATCGCGGATCAACTCCATGCGGAAGTCGCCCGTTTGATCACAGATGGTGTCACGGAAGCTGAACTGGAAAAGGCCAAGAATTCCTACAGAAGTTCAGACATCTTTGGTCGGCAAACGACGTTTGCCGTGGCGCAAAATATTCAACACTACGCGCACTTCCACGATTCGCTCGCCGAAATGTACACCGACTTAGACGGATACATGGACGTGACGGCTGACGACATGCTTCGCGTAGCCAGAACGTACTTGGCTCGAGAAAACTCACTTACCATTACCGTTGTTCCAGCGACCGTTGCGGAAACGCCGGTACCATAACATAGGTCTGGGAGATTCTATCATGAAACCGACGATTGCTAATATCGTTCGCTCCGTACTCGTGCTATCTGTTGCGCCATTGATTGCCGGGGAGGCCAAGGCGCAATACCCCACCACACCGCCGCCGCCAGAGCCATTGAGGGAACTGCAGCTCCCACCGTTCACGGAGGCGTCGCTCGACAACGGTCTGCGAATCGTTCTCGTCGAGAATCATGAACTCCCTGTGACCACTGTGTGGCTGACCATGCAAGGTGGGTCCGCCTATGAACCGGTCGGCAAAGAGGGAACCGCCGCGTTGGCGGCCGATCTGCTGTTACGTGGCACAACGAGTCGTACGGCGGACGAGATTGCCGAACAAATCGAGGGTACAGGATCATCGTTGAATGTGAACGCCGGTGCGGACTTCTTCGGCGTATCGACTACCGTATTGACGGAGCACACAGAACTTGCGTTCGAGCTGATTGCCGATGTGGTGCGGAATTCGATCTTTCCGGAAGAGGAAGTCGAGCTGACCCGCACACGTATGTTGTCTGCGCTACGGGGTCAGGAATCGCAACCTGCCTTTCTAGCCAACAAGTTCTTCAACGAGGCGCTGTACGGTGACCACCCGTACGGGCGTACAGGCACCTCGGCCACCGTCACGGCGATTTCGCGAAACGACGTCTTGCAATTCGTATCCGCCCATCTCCGTCCACGTGGCGCAGTACTAGTTTTGGCCGGCGCCATTTCCGAATCGGACGGCACTAGGCTTGCGGATCAGTATTTTGGCGAATGGACCGGGACAGGACCCGACCGACCGATCACCAGTCCGCCACAACCAAAGGCCACCGAGATAATTCTCGTCAACCGGCCCAACTCACCGCAATCGAACATTACCGTCGGGAATCTGACAATGCGGCCCGGAGACCCGGATTACTACGAAGCGGTCGTTGCCAACAAGGTCTTGGGTGGTGGATCGGATGCGCGTCTGTTTCAAATTTTGCGAGAGGACAAAGGCTGGACGTACGGCGCCTACTCCAATCACAACCGCCCGGTTGATGTGGCGCGTTTTCAAGCGACCGCGGAAGTACGGACTGAAGTGACGGACAGTGCGCTCGTCGAATTGATCGCGCAAATTCGCCGAATGCGTACCGAAGCTGTAAACGAAGACGAGCTGGACGCGGCAAAAGGGAATCTCCTTGGGAGTTTTCCGCGTCAGATCGAGACACCACAGCAAATTGCGTCACAGGTTCGCAACACCAGACTTTTGAATCTCGACGACCAATACTTGCAAACGTATCGGGAGCGTCTGGCGGCTGTGTCGTCCGACGACGTTCTCGATGTATCCGGCCGTCTCATGCAACCCGACTCATCCGTCGTCGTCGTGGTGGGCGACGGTGCTGCGATCTATGATAAACTTGCCGCCATCGCACCAACTCGCATCATCGACACTGAGGGAAAAGAACTGACGCCGGCCGATCTCCACCCGGACGCTGGTCCGCTTGCATTCGATTTCTCCCACGTTGTTGCAGGTGTCGATTCGTTCTCCGTTCTGGTCCAAGGAAACGAGTT
>JAZDDD010000277.1:0-2862 GCA_036679545.1 Gemmatimonadota bacterium
GTGTCGGCGACGACGCCAACGATCTCAATCCAATCTTGAGTCAAGAATATGCCGCCGATGCGCTGCCCAATCGGATTGTCGGTGCCGAAGTACTCTTTAACAAATGCGCGGTTGACCAACGCAACTGGCGCCGTCTCCGGTCCCCGCTCCGAGGCGAGGAACGTTCGGCCCAACAGAACGGGTTGCCCCACGGTATCGAAATACTGGGGTGTCACCAAGCTAAGGCCAGCTTCGTTTTGCTGCGTACTGTCGCCGGTCTCTTGGCCGTCAATCGTGAACGTATTTGAAAACGGTGGGACCTGGTCGAGTGGAAACGACGTCGCCAACGCTACCGACTGGACCCCGGGATACTCCGACACGTCGCGGATCACGGACTCTGTGAATGCCAGGGGCTGTACATTGTTTCCAAATGCTGCGGCCAAGGTCATGGTGAGGACGTTCTCTCCATTGACCCCATCCTCTACGCTCGATAGATGCGCAAAACTGCGTATCGAGAGTCCCGCGCTCACCAACAACATGAACGAGAGGGCAATTTGGGCGATCACCAAACCGTTTCGGAAGAGACCACCGCCGCCGACGTTACGATCGCCAGAGTCGCGCAGTGTTTGACTCAGTCCGGACGCGGCCTGGGGCGGGCGAACTGTACCAAAAATCAAACCGGTCGCGACGGAGAGTGTTAGCGCAAACAGCAGTACCGTAAGATCGATTTCTATTTCCCTGGCCCTGGGTGTCAGGCTTGTGACGAAGTCCACCAGCAGGCCGTGCCCTCCGAATGCAATGGCCAAACCCAGTGCGCCACCGATTACTGAGATGAGCGTGCTCTCTGTCGCGAGTTGTCTCGTCACGCGCCCTCGCGTAGCACCGAGTGCGGCGCGCACGGCAAGCTCACGTCGCCGATGAAAGAGCCGGGCCCACATTAAATTCGCCACGTTTGCGCATGAGATCAGCAAAACTAGGCTGACCGTGCCGAGCAATACTAACAGCGTGGGCCGCGCGTTTTGTGTCAACTGTGTTTTGAGCGGAACCGGTGTCAGTCGATGACTGCCGGCGATGTCGGGATATGCTTCGGGAGCGTCCACACGCATGTCATGACCAATCGCAGTTAAATCGGCAATCGCCTGATCTTCGGAGGAGTTGTCTTTGAGGCGACCAAACACATGGCTCAAACCGCGTGCCTGTCGGTTTGTAGTCCATCCGGGCCGAAAGGGACACGCCACGGTCGGCATGTACACGTCGTTGTCGCGAGGATAATGCGGAAAGGGCGGCAGCACGCCAACCACGGTGTGTACTTTGTCGTTCATACGTACCGACTCACCGATGATGCCCTCGTCGCCACCGAAGTGGTCTTGCCAAAACCGGTAGCTCAAGAGCAGCACCGGAGCGGCACTGGGCACGTCGTCGTCTTCTAAGAAAAGTCTACCGGCGGTTGGTTGCACACCAAGCATTTGAAAGAATTGCCAAGATACTACGCCAGACTGAACCCGCGCCGGTTCGCCGCGTCCAAGCAGTGTAAAATTGAGTGAGTGGTATTCGACCAGCTCCTCAAACGCGACCGTTTTCGCGCGCAGCTCATCGAGTTCAGTCGGAGAAAACCCCGTCCCCGCGCTCCCATCTCGATGTTGTTCCAGCAGCATGAGTTGGCTGTCTTGTTGATATGGCAACGGTTGAATCAACACGCCGTTGATGACAGAGAAGATGGCCGTTGTTGCGCCAATGCCCAGAGCCAAGGTGATGATAACGGCGAAAGAAAAACTCGGCTGGCGTAGCAGGCCCCGGATGCCGTAATAGATGTCTTGAAACACGCTTTCGAGTCTCCTTGTTGGCGAACGTGGGTTTTCCCTGCGGCGTTTCCTTGCCTCGGCGACGCGTTCCACAAATGCGTGCCTTGCGACGTCTAGGATTGCGCTGATCCAGAAGCTGACGCGCCGTAATCCGGACGCGTGTCCTGCCACCACCATTTCAGCGATGACGTGTTCCATTTGCACCCCGTACAAGGCGCGGAATCTCGGAGGGTAAAGGCGTATCATGGCTCGGTAAAAGCCACGAGAGGACAGAACGGGTTTGCGCATCCTGGTCAACTGGTTCTGCTGCGAGCCAGATCCGCCCACTGACCGAATAGTTTGGCTTCCCCCGCAAGACGTCGTCTACCGACTGCCGTGATCTTGTAGTATTGGCGGCGTATGTCCGGTTCTTCGCTGGGGTCGGGAATGGGTTCGATCCACTTTCGCTTCACTAACGCATCCAGTGATCGATAGAGCATCCCGGGCCATAACATGGTTGCGCCACCGGTGACCTCTTTGACAGCGCGTTGGATCCCGTACCCGTGCAATTCTTCTTTTGCCAAGGCGAGGAGGATGTGAAACCACTGTGTTTTGAGTGTTTCTGGCATGGTGGTCCTGCCCCATATCGCTACTGGGTAGTATCAATATGGTGAAACCTACTACCACGCGATATTGATATCAAGTGGTAGCGTTCTCGGCACTGCTGGCGAGAGGTTATCACCGCCAGTTGTACAGCGTGCTATTTTAGTAGGACATGCACCTTCTCCGAAATCGAGTCGTCAGATGCGAATCTTTCGAGCCAACCATTCGATCAGTATGCACGTGTCGTCTTTGTCAGTGACACAGGGCTCGGGTTCGTAGCAACCGTATTCGAGCGTGGCCGTAGTTAGAACTCGGCCGAGAAAGATTGGTTGATCGAGAAACGGGCGACACCGGTTGGGGGTCGCCCGTTTCGCTTTGAGTGATGGAGCGCGGCGACCGGTAGCTACTCGCTGCGCTGTCTAAGCCGAATGCTTCCTGTGACAGTTTGCAACGACAACTCACGCCCGCCGCCCCCGATTGTTCCGTTCACACTTTTCGA
>JAZDDD010000278.1:0-4424 GCA_036679545.1 Gemmatimonadota bacterium
CTTTCTCGTCGTGTACGTCGAACCCTTGTGGCAGCACACCAATGATTGTCCGCGTCGTCCCATTCACTTCGTAGACCTTGCCCAGGACGTTCCGATCACCACCGAATGCCCGCTGCCAAAGCCCATGCGAAAGCACCAGCACCGGTTCCGCCTGGGGGACATCATCGTCACGCCCTATGGCTCGCCCCATGAAAGCGGGTACACCTAGGACACTAAACAACTCAGCCGTCGCAAACGCGGCAGATACACGGATTGGAGAATCGCCACCCGTTATGCTGACCTCACCCGTGTTATAGGCGCCAATATCCAGAAACGATTCGTTCCAGTCCTTGAGTTCACGGTATTCAGGCCCCGACATCCAGAACTGATCAAATCCCAATGTCGGAAACCCGCTGGCAATAAAGACCAACTCGCTGGGCTGTTCGTAGTCCAGCGGCTTCAAGATGACTCCGCTGACCACGCTGAAAATGGCGCTGTTGGCTCCGATACCGAGCGCGAGGGTCAACACGGCGACCCCGGTCACGACCGGTGTACGGATCAACGTACGAAAAGCGAAGCGGATGTCTTGGATGAATGTCTGCACAATCGGCCTCAAAAAAGGATCTAGTATCCTGCAGTTTGATAGCGCATGAGATCGTTTGGTTGTAATTATTGACCAGAACCACCGGTATCGCCATCGGGTGCGTTTGATCAATGGCGCGACGACCCAGCAACCCCCTGGCCGCACGGCCGTTTGTGTCGGCAGCATGCTATTCGTTTTGCCTGGGTGCCAAACCGAGGGTGAGTCTGAATCTCTCGCCCCTTCGTTCCTACGCGCCCAGTCAGACGTTTTTGAGGCGCCAGGCGGCCAACCAAATGCCTGGGCCGACTACGACAACGATGGTGATTTGGATCTGTTCATAGGGTTCCGCGGAGCACCCGATCGGTTGTATCGAAACGATCACGGTATACTCACCGATGTGGCGAGCGATGTAGGCCTGGCCGACGAGGCTGAGACACGTGCCGCCGCTTGGGGAGATTTCGACGGTGACGGACACCTCGATCTATTCATCGGTTATCCGGCAACGGAAAATCGTCCCAATCGACTTTACCGTAACGAAGGCAATGGGGTCCGTTTTACGGATGTGGCCGAATCGCTTGGCTTGGTCATGATGGGAACGACACGTCAACCTGTTTGGGTCGACTACGATCAAGACGGTGACGTGGATCTTTTTGTCGCGTTCCGCGACAAGGAGAATCGGTTGTTTCGCAACGATGGCACGAGGTTCACAGATGTCTCCAGTTCGGTAGGTATCGCGGACCCTCGCCGCACCGTCGGCGTTGTATGGTTCGATATGGACGTCGACGGCGATCTGGATTTATATGTCGCAAATCAAAACGGTGATTCGGACGCGTTCTTCAAAAATGAAGACGGCTACTTCACCGACGTCGCACCCGCACTCGGCATGGATTGGCGGGATCGCGGAGCGGAATACGGTAGCGTGGGTCCCGCAGTAACGGACTACGACAACGATGGCGATCTCGATCTCTTCATCGCCACCTATGGCCCCGATGTGTTGTGGCAAAACCAAGGAGACGGGACTTTCGTCAACGTGGCGCCAAGTACACCCTTGGGCAACGACCATCATTCGACAACGGCATCCTGGGGAGACTTCGACAACGATGGATTCCCAGACCTGTTCGTGGCATCATATATGAGCAACGTGCCCGAAGATCCGGACCACCTCTTCCGTAACGAAAATGGCCGTTTCAAAAACGTAACCCCCGATGTCATTATCGACCGGGGCGCAAGTCACGGCGTGACGTGGGCCGATTTCGATGGCGACGGCGATCTAGATTTGTCTCTGGCGAACAACAATCTCGAGAGCGGCCATCCGCTGTACATCAATCAACTTAGTCCAGACGTGGCGGGCCGATCACTCCAGGTCGTGGTGCTGGACAGTGAAGGGCGTTGGACATTACCTGGCGCCGAAGTGCGGCTCTTTCACGACGGAATGTTACTTGGCAGTCGGTTGGTAGACACAGGAGGTGGTTATTGCTCGCAGGGCGCGGTTCCGGTTCATTTTGGCCTTCCTGCCGGGGTGGATCGCGTGCGTGTCGAAGTCACGACATTTCAAAGCGGTGAGCGGGTGATAGTGACACGTGAGAATATCGTTCCCGGGAACTACGCCGGTAGATGGTTGGAAATTCGCGTTGGAGCAAACTAACACCTAGTTAATTTTCTTCGCGCACAACTCACTGATCGCGGCCTCCACTACCCCACCGGTCGATCTCCGCATGACTCACGGTCTCCGGTTCGGGTTCCGGTGTCTCATTCGCTCCAGCATATGTAACCACTGCCGTGACGGTCACGAGAACCGCATGCACTCACGGATTTTTCCGCGAAGCCGTGAGGTCATGTATATGGATAGGCGCGCGACAAAATGATACTGGATGCGGATTTCGGTACGGCCCAACCTGGAATAGATGCGGTCCGTATTCCTTATATAAGGCGCGAAGGCTAAGATGAGCCGGGGATGCTGGTAAACCACGGACCGGACGTCCGTGGACGAGAAGATCAACCCCGGCGACGGTGTACCCCACAGAAAAGAGAAACTGGCAATTGACGATGGTATCCCACCCCCTCCTGCGGATCGCCTGGGTCACGGTTTTGTTCGTGTCGGCGCACGCAATACATCTCACCGCGCAAATCGGGTCGGCACCGGTCGTGCCCAGGGGGAACCGCATTGACCCAACAGTAGCTCCGCGCCCATCACTGCGTGCGGAATTCACCGGCAACACGCCAATCACGATCGACGGCATGTTGAACGAACGATCATGGCTCACCGCTGATTCCACGGACAACGACTTCATCCAGATACAACCCAATCCGGGTTTTCCTTCATCCGAACGAACTGTTGTCCGTGTGTTGTACGATGAGCAGAACCTCTACGTTGGCGCCATCTTGTACGACTCCGAACCAAACAAGCTCATTGTGCCGGGGTTAGAACAAGATTTTGCCACGCCCAATTCCGACCTCTTTGGTATCGCGGTCGACTCGTACTGGGACAAGCAAAGCGCATTTTTGTTCGCAATCAATCCGGCCGGAGCAGTTTTCGATGCGCAGGCATTCAACGACAGTCGATACTTGAACACCGCGTGGGAGGGTGTCATCCACGTCAAAACAACGGTCGATAACAGGGGATGGATCATCGAGGCTGCCATCCCGATGACCACTTTGAGATTCGCGGAGGTGGCTGACGCACAAACATGGGGAATCAACTTTTCGAGACGCATTCGACGACGCAACGAGGACTCCAACTGGGCGCCGCTGGCGCGCCAGTTCCGCGTCTACAAAATGTCACGCGCCGGGACGCTGACTGGACTAAAGGGACTGCATCAAGGCCGCAACCTCTCCGTCAAACCTTACATGAAGGGTGCACGGGAGACCGGCGATCTCCGCGGTGACGCCATCGGCAACGACGCTGATGTGGGATTCGACGTCAAATGGGGGATAACACCACGCATAACGCTAGATCTGACCGCACTCACTGACTTCTCTCAAGTCGAGGTCGACGCCGAGCAGGTGAACCTTACGCGCTTCTCGTTATTTTTCCCGGAAAAGCGGGATTTCTTCTTGGAGAATGACGGCATCTTTACTCTGTCCGATGTCTCGGTGCGGAACTACCGTACTGGATCGTCAGCACGAAACTTCAAGCTCTTTCATTCCAGGCGAATTGGACTCTCGCCGTTGCGGCAACCAGTCCCCATCGCAGGCGGGGCTCGGCTGAGTGGACGGGCAGGACATTTCGAACTGGGATTTCTTCAGATGCAAACACGACTCAGCGAAGAACTCCCCGCTGAAAGCTTTTCGGTCATGCGAGTGCGGGGCAACCTCACGGGCAACTCCGACATCGGGCTGATGTTCGTGAATCGACAGGGGACGAGTACTGGCGCAACCGGCGACTACAACCGTTCGTTTGGCGCTGACGCGAATGTCCGTCTCTTTCGTAACATGATCCTCAACTCGTATTATGCACGCACCGAAGAGCCAAACGCAACGGGAGATCGCAACGCTGCAATGATACAAATCGCCTGGCGCGACCCCGTGTGGGACGTTTCAACGCTGGTCAAACACGTCGGCGATGGCTTCAATCCTGAGACGGGTTTCGTGGATCGTCGTGGCGTACGGCGTTGGTTCGCCACCGTCGGCGCTCACCCACAGCCAAACCTCCCGCATGTCTTGGAGATTAACCCTTATGTTGACGTCGATTTCTTTTCCGACCTCGACTGGTCATTAGAGAGCAGGCGAATCACCACTGGTACGGCAATCGTGTTCCTCGATGGCGGGCGCCTGTCGTTGGAATACGACGATGCATTTGAAAGACTCAAAGTGCCCACATCTATCGCTGGTGTCGAGTTGCCTGTGGGCGACTACGGGTTTC
>JAZDDD010000279.1:0-3349 GCA_036679545.1 Gemmatimonadota bacterium
CGGGAACCGATGTTCGGGTCTCCGGCGTCGTTGACTGCCGGTGCATTGCTCCCTGTCTATTGGGAACTTTTGAGGCGATTTTATAGGTAACTGACGAATCTTGGTGAACGTCAGGCTCGGCCCGGTCGGGGATGCGACGTCATCATCCTGTCAGGGTCGTAACCGCCAAACTCACAGTGCTGAGGCCCCTGGACCCATGCTGTTATCGAAGAACCGAGCCACCTACACAGTCCTTCTACTCCTTTTTGTCGTTCCCCTCGGATTGACTGCTCAAGAGTTGTCCAGACACGATCGTCTGGCACGAGAGATCTACCAAGAGCTGATCGAGATCAATACCACCGAGGCCACCGGCAGCACGACGGAGGCCGCTGAAGCGATGGCCGCTCGACTGCGAGCCGTAGGTTTTGCTGACGACGACATGCACATCGCCGGCCCGCATCCGCGCAAAGGCAATCTGGTCGTACGTCTGCGAGGGTCGGATTCGTCTCAGAAACCGATTCCGAGGACTGGACCATTCCGCCGTTTGAGTTCCTGGAACGTGGCGACCACTACTACGGCCGCGGCACGTCGGACGATAAGGCCATGTCGGCGATCTGGGTCGCGAATTTCATTCGGTACAAGCAGGAGGGTTTCGTCCCAAATCGAGACATCATCATGGCGCTGACGGCCGATGAGGAGGGTGGGACGGACAACGGCGTCCAATGGTTGTTGGCGAACCATCGTGCGTGGATCGATGCGGCGTATACGCTAAACGAAGGTGGCGGTGGCGCCATCAAGGATGGGCGTCATCTATCGAACGCCGTGCAAGCCAGCGAAAAGGTCTACCAGAGTTTCCGACTGGAGGTCACGAATCCCGGCGGTCACAGCTCACTACCCGTGAAAGACAACGCGATCTACCATCTCTCCCGCGCACTCATTCGAATTGACGAACACGATTTTCCGGTCAAACTGAATGATGTAACGAGAACGTTTTTCGCTCGCACAGCGAACATCGAATCCTCCGAAGTCGCGGCCGCGATGCGTGCGATCCTGCAACCGGACCAAGATGACAACGCAGTAAACACCCTCGCCGAATATGCGCATTACAATGCGCGAATGCGTACGACGTGTGTGGCCACGATGCTGGACGGTGGCCACGCCGAAAATGCGTTACCACAACGTGCGACGGCTGTTGTCAACTGTCGCATCTTGCCGGGTGAGGATCCCGCGCAAGTCTTGCGAACACTCACCGACGTCGTGGACGATTCCCGAATAAGTTTTACACCCATGAACGACGCAGACCCGAGTCCACCGTCTCCGCTCACCCCTGAAGTGCTCGGCCCCATTGAGGAGATCACCGAAGCAATGTGGCCCGGTGTTCCGGTGATCCCAACGATGAGTACGGGTGCCACGGACGGTCTTTATCTGCGCCTAGCCGGTATCCCGGTGTACGGTGTATCGGGAATTTTCGGTGACGTGGACGATGTCCGTGCCCACGGACGGGATGAACGTATTCTGATCAGATCGTTTCATGACGGTTTAGAGTTTCTGTACCGATTGGTAAAGGCACTATCGTCGCCAATTAGCTGAGTTGATGTTTACGGTCATTGCCCTTGCGCTGATCGGTGGTTACAGCGTGATGGCGGCGTTAGTGGTCGTAAACATCTCCTACTTGCGACGGCGGCGTACCGTGGCTGTCGAACAGGAAACCCTTCCCTTGATATCCGTATTGGTGCCGGCCCGCAATGAGGCGCGGAACCTCGAACGACTCATCCCTTCACTGTTGAGTCAGCACTACCCTCGGTTGGAAATCATCGTCTACGACGACGCGTCCGAGGACGATACCGCAACGGTACTCGCAAGCTTTGACGACACTCGGTTGCGAACGATCTCCGGAAGTGGGCCGCCGCCGGGTTGGGTCGGCAAGGTACACGCACTGTACCAAGCGACCCGTGAAGCCAAAGGAGATGTTTTCGTGTTCCTGGACGCGGACACGAAACTCGTTCACGATAGTGTTCTGCAAAGACTAATCTTGCAGTTCCTGGCGCTGCCATCGCCACGTGTCCTATCGGGAATCCCTCGGCTAAAGGGCGGGGGAGAATTGCTCGTGAGCATGGTACTATTCGTACTCGTGACGTCGTTCCCCGTACCGTTGGCGCCGGTTGGACGTCGTTCGTCCCTGGCGATGTTGGCGGGCGGGTGCTGGATGATCGGACGTGACGTCTACCTGGAACATGAACCACACAAAGCCCACCCCAACGAAGTGTTGGACGATATCGTAACCGCGCGGTACCTCAAAGCCCGTGGTGCGGCAGCCCATCTTTACGACTTTCAACAAGAAGTTGAAGTTTTCATGTATGAATCCCATAGTGAGGCATGGAAGGGATTTCGCAAGAACGCGTTTTTGGCGGCGGGCAGTCCCGTACGGTTTGTGGCGGCGCTTTCGATGTTTACGATCTTGTTCGTGATCGCCCCAATTATTTGGTGGCCAAGCATTTTGGCGATCTACTTGCTCAAGGGCATGTCGGACAGATTTGCGGGTTTCTCGCTTGTGACCACCTTGCTAGCGCCGGTTTCCCTGGCGATGACAGTCGCGCTGAGTATCGACTCGGCGTTTGCCCATCTGATGGGTACCGTGACGTGGAAAGGACGCGTCGTGAACCAACGCGGACGGTGAATTCCGTTTACCTTCTGGCCTATGAGGGTGATAGCCGGAAAATGGGAGGGCAAGACACTTCTTTCGCCAGGTCCGCGAGTCCGTCCCACAGCGGAGGAACTTCGGGATGTGTGGCTGTCGATGCTCGAAAAGCAACTTCCCGGCACGCGAATCCTTGACCTGTTCGCGGGCAGCGGGGCACTCGGCATCGAGGCCTTATCGCGCGGAGCCAAGTTTTGCGACTTCGTTGAAAACCACCCCGCAGCCCTTCACGCTCTCAAAGCCAACGTGGCCGCGTTCCACTTGGCCGGGCGTGCACGCATCTTCAAACGCGACGCAATTCAATTTGTTGAGCGGATAGATAAGCCTGCATATGACATCGCGCTTGCCGACCCGCCGTACGGATCCCGCAAGCTTGATCGCATCGTGGATCGCTGGTTGGATACACCGTTTAGTGATGTCTTGGCCGTCGAACATGCTATCGATCATCAATTGCCCGTCAAAGGCAAACGTCGGCGCGTGGGGGATTCTATGGTGACGGTTTTGGTTCGACGCCGGTCGAAACGGCGGGGCGCATCCAACAACGACGGGCCCACCTAAGGCCACCTGTCAAAGGGTTTTGAAAAGCTGGTTTAGATCAATGGTGAGCGGCTCCGGTGCGGACGGCGGAGCCCATACGATACGGTCTCGCTCTACCGTCGGAAAAACGGCCTT
>JAZDDD010000028.1:0-2787 GCA_036679545.1 Gemmatimonadota bacterium
GCTCGTCCGTGAGCCGATGTCGCACCATGATGAACTCCTTTCATCAACAGGGTCTCTCCATAACATCGGCGAAAAACCGCACGATAAACGAGTTTTCCGACAGAGCCTAGTGCATCGGCACGCCTAAAGATTCGGGTATAGGCGTTTCAGTTTAATCCGGGCATCGGCCGTCGTAAATCGCCAGTTCACCTTGGCTTGGTCGGCGTTACGTTCATCCTCCCACGCGGCGACCTCTCGGGTCAGCGTTGGCTTGTCCGGAACCCGTCGCCCCAGGCACTGGCGGCCCAGTACGTTCAACTCGATCTCGGCGATGTTCAGCCAGCTACCGTGTTTCGGCGTATACACCATCTCCAGCCGGTCGATCAAGCGACGCGCCTCCGATGGTTCAAACGCCTCATCAAGCGAGGCCGGCGTGTGCGTGTTCAGATTGTCCATCACCAAGGTGACTCGATCGGCCTGGGGGTAGTGTACATCCACAAGCGCTTTGATCTCCTCGGCCCAATCCACTTTGGTTCGCCGATCAGTGACACTCGCGTGGCGCCAACCACCCAACGGCTCGCAGAACATGAACACGTTCGCGACGCCATGACGGTCGTATTCATAGTCGTAACATGTGACCCGCCCCGGCTCGGCAGCGATCGGCGTCCGCGTTCATTCTCCATCACACAAACGAATTCGGCGTTGTGCTTGGGCGGAATGCACCACATCTTTCTGAGCCATGGCTTCAGCTCGTTTTTTTGAGCGTGCGACGCACGGTCTCATAGGAGATCGAATCAGTCACGTTCAACGCCACCAAAGCATCGCCCAGCAACTCCAACGTCCAGCGGGTCCGACCGGCGGGAGGCTCGCTGCAGCACAAAGTCACCAACCTGGCTTCACCCACGCCATCCAGCTTCCGCTGCCAGGGTCGATCGCCGACCGGGCGGCCCTGGACCGCACGCTCCAAACCCTCCTCCACGCAACAGCGACGCACATTTTCCGCAGTGCGAAAGCTGACGTCCAACGCATCCGCGATCCGTTGATCCGTCCACCCCGGACCACCCTCACCGGCGTCGGCTTTTAGCAGAATCCGCGCTCGGCTGATCTTGCGCGCCGCCGCCTTACCTACCCGCACCAGCCTCTTCAGTGATTCTCGCTCCTCCCGATCCAGACGCACGATGTACTTCTTGTTCCGAATGGCCATAACGATCCTCCATGATCTCAAGACGCCTCATCCTGACCATAGAATCATCGGTCATCCGAACCCAAAACCCACAAAACGACTTGTGACCTTGCACTAGTGCTTTGTCACAGCTTAATGATCGGGTACACGGACTTTAGTTTGCACCTCGCGTTTTTGATTCTCATTTGCCAATCAACGCCTCGTTGGGCTGTGTTAACATCAATTGACCAGGCTGCAGTTTCTTCGCGAAGCGTTTCGATTTCGCCGATTCGACGCCCGGCTACACACTGGCGCGTCACCGAACTCAGTTCATTCTCTGCGATGTTCAGCCAACTACCGTGTTTCGGTGTATAGCAGAACTCCATATGTCGCACCAACCCCCTTGCCCGCTCGGGATCAAATGCTTCGTAGAATGCACCCTTGGTGTGCGTGTTGAGGTTGTCACATACAACGATCACTCTCTCGGCACCGGCATACCGGCCTTCAAGCAGGCGGGCCATTTCGATGGCCCAATCGATCTTGGTCTTTCGCTCCCGAACGGCAACCTCTCGCCAACCCGCCAGAGGTTCGGCGAACATAAAGATGTTGGCTGTTCCAGCACGCTCGTACTCGTAGTCCACGCGCTTACCGTGATGAAGCGTTGCCTCGATTGGAACCCGTGCCTCCTTGATCAACTGAACCGGCTGTTCGTCCATGCAAAGCACCGGAATACCTGCATTGTAGGGCTTTTCGTATGTATCAAGGATCTCTTCCATGCTCGCCGAAAACTCCGCATCGGCTTCCGGTGGAATGACCCAGTATTCCATCTTGCGGTTGGTCATACCGTTTTTTTAAGCGTACGCCGAACGGTTTCGTAGCTGACCGCATCGGCAATTTCCAACTCCACAACCTTGCGGGCCAAGAGCCGTAAGGTCCAATTCGCGTAGCCTTTGGGCGGCGGGCCAAGGCGTTTGGCGATGATCTTGGCTTCCTGATTGCCATCCAGAATCTTCTCCGTTGGTGGCGTCACCCGTTTTTTCCCATCGAGCGTTTCGTCAAAACCGCATTCAACCAAACGCTGACGAAGCTTCTCCACGGTCCTGGTCCGGCAGGAAAACGCTTCAGCAATTCGATCGTCGGTCCAGCCTGGTCCGTCTGCATCGGCCTTAAGCAGCACCTGGGCACGCCGAACTTTCTGGCCTGACCCTTTGAGTTTTTTGACCACCTCGTGCAACGTATCGCGCTCTTCACCACTCAATCGAACAATGTACTTCTTCTGCATCGGGTAACCTCCTTGTCTTCCGAAACGTTAAGAACAAGAAGGCAGGATAACCCGAAGTCTTAGCTGTGACAATGCACTAGGTCCATTGCGCCGGCGATTGCGCAGATGTTGATATTGTGATCGGCGCCCACATCAACATCGACACCTCATTCTTCACGATGCTGACCGTGACCGCCCAAGCCGTCAGCGTCGGCAGCGATTGCGGGCCGGTTTCGAGCGAGAGTTGTGTCGCAAACACGGATGTCGTGGCCATGGTCGATCTTGATTTCGGGAGCGTGGCGGACAATAATGAGACGGACCTGGGCGGCTTCCTATGCGTCAACGACGATGACGACGACAACAACGGAACCCCCGACAGGGACGA
>JAZDDD010000280.1:0-5468 GCA_036679545.1 Gemmatimonadota bacterium
AAGGAGGTGAGGTTGCGCACCTTGCCCGTGATGCGTGTGCCGACCGGATACTTCATCGGTAGCACCATCCACGGGTCCTCTTCGGTCTGCTTCATGCCGAGAGAGATTTTTTCCTCGCCGGGATCAACTTTTAACACGACAGCCTCAATGGTCTCACCAATCGAAACCACCGTGGAGGGGTGACGCACGTTCCGTGTCCAGCTCATCTCGCTAATGTGGACAAGCCCTTCAATGCCGGGTTCGAGTTCAACGAACGCGCCATAGTTCGTAATGCTGACGACCTTGCCCTGCACACGTGCACCCACCGGATACTTCTCCGTGACGTTTTCCCACGGATATTCCAGCAGCTGTTTGATCCCAAGCGAAATACGTTCGCGCTTCCAATCGATGTCGAGAATTTTGACCTGTAGGTCTTCTCCCATCCGGACCATTTCGGAGGGATGGGATACTCGACCGTAGCTCATGTCGGTAATGTGCAACAATCCGTCAACACCACCGAGGTCGATGAACGCGCCGAAGTCCGTGATGTTCTTTACGACACCGGTGCGGACCTGACTGACTTCAAGTTCCTTCATGAGGTGTTCGCGTTTGGTGGCGCGTTCGGCCTCGAGGATCACACGCCGCGATACCACGATATTGCGACGACGTTTGTTGAGCTTAATGATCTTGAATTCGTAACGCTCGCCTAACAGTTCATCGATGTTGGGAACACGGCGAAGCGCGATCTGACTACCGGGTAAAAACGCATCGACACCCATGAGGTCCACCACCACGCCACCCTTGATCTTTTTCTGTAATGCGCCTTCGACCGGGGTTCCCTCCTCGAAGGCCTCGCGAATCTTTTCCCAGACTCGCATGAAGTCGGCTTTTTTCTTCGATAGGATGACTGCGCCGTTCTCATCTTCTAATCGTTCAAGCAGCACCTCGACTTCATCACCGGGCTGCACCGCATCCCCGGATTTGAACTCGTCAATCGAGATGGCACCCTCCGACTTGAAACCGACGTCGAGAATGACGTGGGAATCGGTGACACGAAGCACCTTCGATTTGACGATCTCCCCTTCAGCGATGCTTTGCAGCGTACTTTCGTACAGTGCCAACATCTCCGCATACTGTTCGTCCGAGTAACTCTCGTCTCGGAGATCAGAGCGGATTCTCAGGTCCGTCGTTGCAATGGGGGGTGCCGTGTCGGTGGGGGCGTCTTGTGAAACTTCGACCATGATTACGACCGAGTACATCGGCACGGCAACCGAGTACTACAAAGTTAAGGTTAGGCTTGCCCCAACCTCGGAATTGAGATGGGGAAGCCTTAGAAGGTAGAGGAGCGTATGCGGCAAGTCAACTTACGAGAACGCTTTGCGTGCTAACTCCACGATGCGGCTGACCTGATCCTCAAACGACAAATCCGAGGTGTCTTGCTCGATCGCATCGGCCGCTTTCACCAACGGCGCAATAGCCCGACTCGAATCCGCGGCGTCCCGCTCCGCTATCTCACGGGTGAGCTGAACCACGCGTTCCATCCGTACCTGACCGTCCAACTCACGCGCGCGTCTTCTCGCCCGTTGGACCGCCGTGGCGGTTAGGAAAATTTTTAGTTTAGCCTGGGGGAACACCACCGTCCCGATGTCCCGCCCGTCACACACGACACCTCGAGGATGGCGCTTGGCCGCTTCACGAAGCGCACCAGTGGCCCAGGCCCTCACACCGGGTAGCGCCGCAACACGGGATACCCGAGCCGTCACCGGCGCGGAACGTACGAAATCGGACACATCGTTCAAACGAACGGCCGGAAAAAACTGATCGTCGGCCAAACCGAGCGACACCGGCGTTTGCGTGGCAAGCCGGACAAGCTGCTGATCATCGAGATCGCTACCGGTTTCTAAGGCGACAAGTGTAATGGCCCGGTACAAAGCGCCACTATCCAGATGCGCAAATTCGATTCGGCGAGCAACTTCCCGGGCCGTCGTGGATTTTCCCGAACCCGCCGGACCATCAATGGCGATCACATTGTCAGGCACGCTGTACCACTCGAGTTAGGTCCTGAAAAAAACTGGGATAACTAACGCCCGGCGATCGATCTTCGGAGAGTTGTAAGTCGACCGATGGGTGGACGTTGAGACTGGCAAACGCCATCGCAATGCGATGATCCAACGCGGTATCCACCTTACCGCTGTAGAAACCTTCACAGCCTCGCACATGAAGGTCCTCGCCGTCGACCCAGGCGTCCCCTCCAATCGCACCAAGACTCTTGGTAATAGCAGCAAGTCGATCACTTTCCTTCACACGGAGTTCACCCACGGATCGAAAAACGGTCTCACCATCCGCCCGACTCGCCAATGCGGCAAGCACCGGGATTTCATCGACCAACGATGGGATTTCCACTGCATTCACCTCCGCACCACAATGTCACCCACAGGCTCGCCCAGTTCGACGCAGGTTTGATTGGAATGGATGATGGCCCCCATGCGTTGAAGCACACCCAAAAAAGCTGTTCGCGTGGGGTTTAGCGAAACCCCGACGACCGTCATCGAACCACCCGTTGACAGCAGCGCCGCTGCGATGAGAAATGCGGCCGAGGAGGGATCCGCCGGAATGCGAGCGGCAAACGGTGGCAGGGAGTCAATGGGCTGTAAGCGCACCACGCCATCCGCAACGTGGATGGTCACGCCGAGTGCGGTCAGCATCCGTTCGGTATGATCGCGAGTCGGCATTGCCTCGCGAACGGTTACCGTGGTACGTCCGAGCAACCCCGCAAACAACAACGCGCTCTTCACCTGTGCGCTGGCAACAGGCAGTGTATAGTCCAGTGATCTGAGCCCCCTCCCCCGTACCACCACGGGCAACGTTGCGCCACTCAACTCTTCGATATGGGCTCCCATCTTTCGCAGTGGTTCCGTCACGCGTCGCATGGGTCTGGTTCGCAACGAATCATCCCCAGTTATCTCGCCGGTGATGGACGACCCGGAGAGAATGCCCATCAGAAGGCGGGCGGCCGTCCCGGAATTGCCGCAGTCCAACGGCACCATCGGTTCGGTGAGACCGTCGAGACCTGCGCCATCCACCTCAAGTCGTGTGCCCAACCCAAATGTCGACATACGCACACCAAGTGTGCGAAGCACGGCAGCCGTCGATCGCGTATCATTGGCAACAAGCGGGTCGGAGATGACGCTCTTGCCGGTGGCCAACGCACTCAAGAGGAGCGCGCGATGCGTCAGACTCTTGTCGCCGGGCGGGCGTATGCAAAGCGGTTCTCGGAATTTCAAAACTGTCTCAGAAACCGTGGGGACCATTCATCTATAAGGGGTCCTGCATCGACTCATCCTGCGAGCACGGCAATCAACACGGAAACCGCAAGCGTGCCGGAGGTGGCCAGCGCCAGCCAAAGATGACGGGGCGTGGATTTCCGACCCTCCCAGGCAACTACCAACATCGCCATGGGCAAGGCAAGCAAAACTGCAATAACCACCAATCCCATGAATCCATCCCCAGCCCCATCACGGAGGTTTGCACCCAAGTCTGCAACATCGCTCGGCGAGCGACTCAACACCCCACGCCCCCAAAAGCTGCCGATCACGAAGATGGCTAGTGCAAGACCGGCAATAGTTCGGAGGAACGGCACCGCGCGCGTTTCTATCATTGCAGAAGTTGACCAAATCCGTTGCGAACCATGACCAACGCGACCACGGTCAAGAACACCGCGAAAGCGGTCCGAAGCCATCGCTTTTCTGTCCGGTGCCCCACGGCCGCCATGAGTCCAGCACCAATGCCCGCGCCGACCGCCGTCAGCGCCGCCGCACCGAGTATGACGTCCCCCCGAAAAAGATAAATCAAAGCGGCCGACGCAGCAGTCGCACCGAGAATAAAAATGCTTGTTCCCGCGGCCACTCGAAAAGGCAAACCAAAGATCAAATGCAGCACCGGCGTATTCAAGACACCGCCACCAACCCCAAGTAATCCGGACAACGCGCCGGATCCCAGGGCGGCCGCGTTACCGAGCCTTCGCGGCGCTTCCGGGCGTTTGTTAGCATCTGCCGCAACAGGCGGTTTTAGCATCCTGACACACGAGTACAGAAGCACAACGGCAAACAGAAAATACAGCGGTGTCTCCGGTATGACCGGCGCCATCAATCCAGCCGCCGCCGCACCAAAGACGGAGAAAAACTGGAACTCGATGGCGATGGGGATATCGACCAGCCCCTGACGAAGGAAAACGGGCGATGCACTAACGGACATGGCCGCCACGGCCACGAGGCTCACTGCAACCGCTTCGCGAAACGCGATACCCGTAAGGAGTGACAGCGCTGGTACAATGAGCACACCACCTCCGACCCCAAACAGCGCGCCAATCGCTCCAGAAATGACACCAATGACGAAAAACTCGATTGTGCCAGCCTCGTTTCAGTTTGTGGGGAGAACGGCCGGAACATAAGCATGCCAGGACCGGCGCCACAGGGGGACTTTCGCACTCTGTTGTCTTGCCGTCTGGCTCCCTACCTTTGCTGGCCGCAGGACGCGTTTGCGGCACAACACCTGCAATCGCGGAACGCACTTACGTCATTGAGGATGAGAATGGGTCAATCGGATATTGAGAGCCTGTTAAAGGAAACACGAGTCTTTGCGCCTTCACCGGAATTCTCCGCGCGGTCGCGGTGCAAGAGCCTCGACGAGTACCGCACTTTGTACGACCAATCCGTGAACGACCCTGAAACATTCTGGGCCAATGTGGCCAAAGAACTCCATTGGTTTGAACCGTGGACCAAGGTGTTGGAGTGGAAAGAACCACACGCAAAATGGTTCGTCGGAGGCAAGACCAATCTGAGTTACAACTGCCTTGACCGGCATCTCGACGGCCCTACGGCAAACAAAACAGCATACATCTGGGAGGGAGAGCCCGGGGACACCCGGACGCTCACGTATCGCGAGTTACACCGCGAGGTGTGCAAATTCGCAAACGTTCTCAAGGCACGCGGCATCCGTAAAGGCGACAGAGTTTGCATTTACATGCCGATGGTCCTGGAACTGCCCATCGCAATGTTGGCCTGCGCCCGCATCGGTGCGGCACATTCAATCGTTTTTGGTGGGTTTAGCGCCAATCATCGGTGCGGCACATTCAATCGTTTTTGGTGGGTTTAGCGCCAATGCGCTCATCGATCGGATCACTGACGCCGACGCCAAAGTGGTCATCACGGCCGATGGCGGTTGGAGAAGGGGAAAAGCCGTTCCGCTCAAGGCCGCCGTAGACGAAGCGGTGCAAAAAACACCTAACGTCCACACCGTCATCGTCCTCAATCGCACCGACACCGAGGTCGATATGGTCAATGGTCGGGACTATTGGTGGCATGAGCTGATGGACGGGGCCTCTCCCGACTGCGCCGCGGAACCGATGGATGCCGAAGACCTCCTCTACATCCTATACACGTCCGGAACAACCGGGAAACCCAAAGGCATCGTACATACAACGGGCGGTT
>JAZDDD010000281.1:0-4179 GCA_036679545.1 Gemmatimonadota bacterium
TGGTAAGGAAGTGTGCTTTGGTTCGAATGAGAACGCGTTGTCGATCGCGGACGTAACCGACAAAGACAATCCCACGCAGATTTCCTCGGCGACGTATCCGAGCGTGGCCTATGCACATCAGGGTTGGATCACTGACGACCACAAGTGGTTCTTCATGAATGACGAGGGCGATGAGTCCAGCGCCGTGCAAGAGGGGCAGCCCATGCCTGGGACCCGAACCTTGATTTGGGACATTCAGGATCTAGACGATCCGCTCATGGTGAAGGAACACTTCGGCACCACGTTCACGATCGATCACAACTTGTACATCAAGGGCAACTTGATGTACCAGTCGAATTACGTGAGTGGCCTGAGGATCCTCGACATCAGCGATCCGGAGAATCCAAGAGAGGTTGGATTCCTCGATACGGTGCCATGGAGCGAAGAAGTCGAGTTCGACGGTTCGTGGAGCAATTACCCGTTTTTTGACAGCGGGACGATCGTGGTTTCTAGCGGCAAAGAGGGTGTGTTCTTTGTGAGATACCGGCCGATCGAGTTAGTACCCTAGCGATTGCATTGAAACCGAGCAAGAAGCGGGAGAGATCCCGCTTTTTGCTTTCATTCTCCCAGAGGTCTCGCCCGTGTCCACTCCATGTCGTAACTTGACGCCGCCATGGTCTTCCCCTTCTGGCGATGAGGACCGGGCAGGCGACTCATGAGCGATTCTGAATTCACCTGTACCAACTGCAACTCGGCACTGCCGGACGGCGCCGCCTTTTGTCCGGGTTGTGGGACCGCCACGCCGACCGGAGTTGTCGTGGAAACCGGCGCGGTGGCGGTTCCCGATAAAGCCGACACCAGTGAGGCTGATTTCCGGGAACGGCTACAGCGCGCGCTGGGCGAGGGGTTTGAACTCCGCGAACTGATAGGGCGCGGTGGGTTCGGTGTTGTATATGCCGCTTTGGACAAAAACCTCAAGCGCGAAGTTGCGATCAAGGCACTACGCTTCGACCTGTTTCCCACAGAGTCACTGATGGGCCGGTTCCGGCGCGAAGCGGAGTCGGTGGCCAAACTCCGGCACCCCAATGTCGTTCCCATTTACACTATCGGGCAGGCGGAGGGGTTTGCGTATTTCATCATGCCCTCAGCTCTCGATTCGGGAGGCCCATCGGGTGTTCCGCGAGCTTGCGGGTGCTTTGGCAGCCGCCCACCGGGCAGGCATCATCCACCGTGACATCAAACCCGAAAACGTCTTTTTGGAGAATCCCGAACGCCGAGCCCTCCTCATGGACTTTGGGATTGCCAAGACAGACGACGACGTTGATGCTGGCAAACTCACGGGAACGGGCATGATCGTCGGTACGCCGCACTACATGAGTCCGGAGCAGGCGGCCGGTGAGAGGCACATCGATCACCGTTCGGACATTTACTCCCTCGGTGTCGTGGCCTATCAACTTTTTTCGGGGAAAACGCCCGGCCAACCTGATATCGGTGCTCGATACGGTTGAGGTTCCCGAAGACGAGGATGCGGAATTGGCGCTGATTGGGGCGACCCCGATCGAGCCGCCGAAACGAACGGAGTGGATTGGGCTGTTGGTAGCGGCGGTTGGCCTGATGGCCGGTTGGGTGGCCACCTACGGAATTCACTCGGCGTCTGCGATTGACAATCCGGTCGTCACCAAGAGCGAAGCAGAACGGATTGCAGGAGATTACCTAGCCGGTCTCGACGACGCTGGCACTTTTGCGGCCGGCATGTTAGGCGGCGCCCTCAATCGAAGCACCGGATATAACCGTGCGCCAAACGCGACGCGGCAATTTCTATTGGAATCCCTTGGGTTTGAGGAAGCAGCACGGCGTGTTCAAATGGATCTACCGGTCTCGGATTGGCGCATTCGGTGGCGAGATCTCGATGGGAGTGAACGCTGGGATGTGCGAGTCGGTTCGGATGGGGACGTCAAAGAATTCACGTTGTACTTAGACGCGGATGAACCGGGTGCCAAAATGTCCGAGGACCAGGCGCGTGCTGTGGCCGATTCGTTTCTCGTGCGCCAACAGTGGGATCCGGTGACTCTCGAGTTAAGGGCGGCTAGGAGCCAACGCGAATCGCAACGAACCGACCACTTCTTCACTTGGCGGGATCGTGCTCATGCGATTCCGTGGACCTCGGATGATGGCGAAGTCGATTCGGCTTTCGTCGAGCTGAGTGTGGATGTCAGTGGCGACCGAGTGACCCGTTATCAACGTGAGCTGCAGCGGCCAGTGGATTTCAGCACGACCAGTGTCTCCAACACGATTGGCATCATCATCGCGCTTTTGATCCTTGGCGTAACGGTGTACGGTTTTGGTTTGGCGCTGGCCCAAAAACGCCGGCGGTTTGTGCGCTGGCGCCCGGCCGTCATCATCACATGCATTGTGATGGTGCTCTCCGTTGCCACATGGGTGAACGGCATTCCAGCAGGGCTCCATTCCGGTGACAACGCTAGCGTCGGAGCGTACATCCTCCAGGACGGAGCAAACGACCTGTTAGGGTTGCTTTTCATCGGTGTGGGCCTGGTCATGCTCGCGATGGGTGCCGTGGCGCTTGCCCGCGACGTTTTTCCCGCTCATGCGGCGGCTTGGGAGAAGCTGATGTCCGGTCGTTCGCAACTGCAAACTCTCGGGCCCGTTGTTCTCGGTGGATACCTCGCGGGGTTTTTGATGGTGGCGCTGGGAGATATGGCCAACCTGTTGGTTTGGCCGCTTGCCAAAACGACATTCACCGGGGAGTCTGGGTACTTGGAGAATGTGACGGACTTAGCGCCGTTTCTGGACGTGTCTGCCGGGTCCGCCGCCATAGGTATTCCCATGGCGCTTGCCGCCCTATATGCGTTGGCCCTGGGCCGCCATTTGTTCAAGTCGACGACGGCTGCGGTGGTCGCGCCAACCGTAATCATTCTCCTCGTGTCATTGCCGATTATCATCAGCGGAGAGACAGGACCGATCGGTGGCGCTTTGGCGGTGCTGGTTCTGGTTTTGGCGGTGCTTCGGTTCGGCGTGCTTGCGGGTGCCATCGCTGCCACCTTAATGGTCGCCGAGTCAGGGCTTGACCTCATCGCATCCGGTCAGGGTTCCTACGTGGCGTCGGGCCTCATCGGCTGGGTTCTCCTCCTCCTTCCGGGCGTCATCGTCGGCGTAGCCTATGTCCGGGGCCGGCCGGTTACGCTCCCAGCCTCCTAAACAACGTGCCGATCGTCGGCCGCTGTCTGTCTTGCAAACTCAGCACTCGTACGCTTTATGCGTAGTGGCTTATAAGGAATAGGAGCACGAGGGGCCAATCGCGGCCTCGACGCAACGAAAAGTTATGGTTTTTCGGCGGTTTTGATCTGGCCACAGCCCGCCGGGCGCCGTATTCTGTTCAATGGGTAGGTCCCAAATGTGGGATCGTGGGCCCTCGCAACCTGGTCCGACAGCACAAATGCCGTGATCTCGAGGAAATGAATGAACAAGCTCGCGTTAACGATGCTTGGCCCGGCGGTCCTTTTCGTCGGTCTGGCAAAGATTGGGGTACAGCCCGAACCGGGCTCCTCCTACCGCACGCTCGCCACGCTCCACTCCGATACGACGCGTGCGGACTCCGTCAACAATGCGGTTATCCAACAGTATTGCCAGCGGTGCCACGGCGAAAGACGGCAGCGTGGCAATCTTACGCTGCAGGGCTTCGATGCCGCATCTCCCGAACAAAATGCTGAGATCGCAGAGTCGGTGATTAGGAAACTGCGGGTTGGCATGATGCCCCCTGCGGGGACGCGCCGGCCGGGGGGCGATACGTTGTTGAATCTCGCCCGGGCTCTCGAAGCGCGCATCGACGAAGTCGCCGCTCGATCGCCGAATCCCGGTAGCCGGACATTCCAACGGCTCAACCGTGCAGAATACGCCGCCTCGATTCAATCGCTGCTTGGTCTTGAAATCGACGTCGACGCGTTTTTGTCGCTGGATACAAAGAGTGCCAATTTCGATAATATCGCAGATGTGCAAATGCCGTCTGCGACGTTGATGGAAGGCTACTTCCGGGCGGCCGGTCACATCAGTCGTGTTGCTGTTGGGGATCCGGAAGCGGGCCCGAGTTCCACTTCTTACAAGGTCCCGCGCACCGCCTCCCAAAAAGAGCGGGTGGAAGGTGCACCGTTCGGGACTAGAGGTGGTGTCTCGGTTGTTCATAAT
>JAZDDD010000282.1:0-2280 GCA_036679545.1 Gemmatimonadota bacterium
TCAGATTGTTGGGACCCGACCGGCAATGATTTGGCTGAGTACGGGTTTGTCGATGTTCCCGCCGGACACGACGCACACGACTTTGCCGGTACCGGCTTTGCCGGTGAGCGCGGCAGCCACGGCAGCGGCACCGGCACCCTCTGCGACGACGTGATGGCGTTCCAATAGATGGCGCAGTGCTTGCGCGACGCTGCGAAGACTCACTTGGATTGAACCACTCAGCAGTGAACTGGCGAGTGGCCACATTTCCGGCAACACACTCTGCCCACCAATGCCATCCACAAAACTCGGCGTTCGATTGATGCTGACTGGCTCACCCGCGGCGAGTGAAGCCGCAAAGGGGGCTGCGGTATCGACCTCAGCCGCGTGTACTTGGACTTTTTTTCCTAACCCCTCGAATGCCGCCGCAATCCCACAACTCAGACCGCCCCCACCAAAGGGCACCACCACGCTTTCGACGTCCGGCAACTGTTCGGCGATTTCCAATCCAATGGTCGCGTTCCCCGCCACAACATGTTTGTTGCTGACAGGATGGATGAAGTGGCCTTCGAGATCACCGTAACGATGTGTGATCATCACATCCCACCATTCGTCGTACGGGACTTGGATGATCTCGCCGCGCAATCTGGTAATGGCCTCGAGTTTTGCCATTGGTGCGTCACTCGGCACGACGACCTGGCACCGTGCCCCCAGTCGGCGCGCATTCCAGGCGACCCCCTGTGCCATGTTCCCGGCGCTCGCGGTGTAGACGCCGAGTTGCAGGCGATGTGGATCGAGAACGGCCATGGCGTTGCCGGCGCCACGCAGCTTAAACGATCCGATCGGCTGCAGGTTCTCGAGCTTGAGGTAGATTTCCGCCGGAGCGTTTTCATGTTCGAGCGGAATAAGTGGTGTGCGAAGAATGTAGGGCGCAAGCCGCTCGCGCGCCGCTTCAATTTCTCCTAGTGGCGGTTTCGCGACGGATTTTGTCACGCTTTGCCGCCCAATTCTACGTGTGTGCCCATACCTCGCTCGGTCGCCTTGATGTAGACGTGGTGTGCCGCCGCTAAATCTTCCACGGCCAGGCCCAGCGACTTGAACAGTGTCACTTCCGACGTGGACTCCCTACCGGGCAACGTGCCGATGATAATGTCGCCCACCTCGCCGACAATGTGATCTTCGGCGATCGCGCCTTCCTTTAACGCGCTCAGATAATCTCCGGATTCGCTGACTGTGGACTCGCGTCTATCCACGAACAGACGCGACATCGCGACCGCCGCCCCATCGAGTTCACGGGCCCACTTTACACTTGAGCCAACGGCGTTGATGTGGCATCCGTTGCTGACCCATTCTCCCAATAGGACGGGTTCGGACGAAGATGTGGTCGTACACACGATGTCGGCTCCTTCGATGGCATCTTGCGCGCTCTGTGTCGCGACGATTGGAAAACTGAAGCGATCTGTTGCCTCCGCCGCAAACGATTCCCTGTTGACCTTTGTTGGGCTGTAAATCCGAACGCTTGTGAGCGGACGAGCGATGGCCATTGCTTCTAGATGTCGGCGTGCTTGGATGCCGGATCCAAGAATGGCAAGTACGGATGCATCCTCATTCGCGAGGAGCCGCGTTGCCACGCCCGTTACGGCGGCCGTGCGTATTGCCGTGATTTCACTCGCATCCATTATTGCAAGTGGCGTTCCATGGTCGAGTGCAAAAAGAATCACCAGTCCCTGGTGCGAGTCGTACTCTGTCCCGTGATTGTGTGGAAAGACCGCAACCACCTTGATCCCCAACGCGGGCGGATCACTAAGGTACCCCGGCATCATGCCAAGAAGACCATCCGTGTTTGGCACCCGGATACCGCTACGCAGCGGATTGACGGCGTTGCCCCCCGCTAAGGTTGCCAATGCGTCCCGCATGACGTCCATGCACCTTGGCATGTCCAGGAGTTCGCGGACCTCGTGTTGGGTTAAAATCAGTGTCATCGGATTTCGGGTTTGGGTGTGACAATGGCCGCTGTAAAGATCAACACTCAACTCTCACCATTCAACACTCAACTTTCAGCATCAACACTCAACTTTCAACATCAACACTCAACTTTCACCGGGGCGCAGCTTCGGTTGAGCGTTGCCCGTTGCATGTTGATGCTGGGCGTTGAGTGTTGAATGGTGAGAGTTGAGTGTTGAGTCCACAGTGTCCTCCGCCGATACCTCAAGTATGCGTACTCACAATGTATTGATCATCGCCACTCTAGGGTTGGCCAGTTTGACGGCGTGTAAGGCCGGTGACGTCGGATCACCGTTG
>JAZDDD010000283.1:0-2170 GCA_036679545.1 Gemmatimonadota bacterium
TGGTGATGGTTCTCCAACGAAATATCATCATGTGTTCGTACAGATTACTGCTACCTTGAATGTTCGTAACGAACAATATCGAAATCCGCTTTTTGAAACAGCAGGGCGAGTAGATGCCCTAAAGTTCTGCAGTTGCTCGTTTAACGGCAAGCCGCAGGAGGCATTGGAAAAGGGGATTGGGTGTTATTGTGGTATTGGGTAATTTCGGGGATTTGTCGATACTTCGGTATTGCGCGACCGCGAATGGAATTTCCGGTCGGTTTTCGGAAAGGATTCCCATGCTGCTGCCGTACGTTGAGCCTAAGTTTTCCAGGGACGACCAGGGGTTGTTCAATACGCTCGTCCCGTTTGATCACTGGACCCGGCGTTCCGATAAGCACATTGACTTTGCGGAACTTCGGAAACCGCTCGAAGCACTGTTCAGTGAAGATGGCCGGCCGGCGATCGAGCCGGTGTTGTTTCTCAAGATCACACTGATCATGTATCACGACAACCTTTCCGATGGCCAGGTGTTTGCCCGAACAAAAACCGATCTGGCTTATCGCCGTTTTCTCGGACTCGGACGCGACGACTATCTGCCGGACGTCAGTTCGCTGAGTAAGTTTCGAGCACGTTTGGGGGTCGACGGACACAAAGATCTGTTTCATGGACTCCTGTCGCAGGCACGAACGCACGGCCTGGTGAAGGATCGGCTGCGGCTCAAAGATGCCACGCACACGCTGGCGGACATTGCGATTCCTGCCGGACTGCAACTGGTCGCTCAGGCGCGGAACAAACTTTTGAACGCCGCCTCGCCGTTTGATGAAGTGCGAGTGGCGGGGGAACGCGTTCACATCGAGACGATTCGCGCGAGTACTGACGGCGGCGGAAACGAAGCGCGTCTGATCGGTCGAGTGGAACATCTTCGAGATATTCTGGCGTGGGTCGATAAACTCACCATACCGCACGATGCCAGCGAAAACACGACGTGGAAGGCACTTCGCAAGGCAGCCGATGTCGCTCGCAAGGTGCTGAACGGACACGATGCTCCGGACGAGCCGGGGAAGATTCGCAGCACGGTCGATCCGGATGCTCGTCGAGGAAAACACGGCGAGTTCTACGACGGGTACATGACCGATGTGATGATCGACGCCGACAGTGAACTGTTCACTTCGATTAACGTGCTGCCAGCGAACGGCAACGAATCGTTCGACACGATCACGCTGCTCGAACAGGAACTGGAGGCTCACGGGAACGACATCGAAAACATTTCCATCGACGGAGCCGGATACGATGGGCCCGTTATCCGCAAACTGGAATCGGAAGACGGGCCGCACGTGAAGGTCTTCGTTCCGCAGAAAGAAACCACCAACGGTGGGAAGTTTACCTCTGACGAATTCGACTTGAGCGAAGATGGTTCGCACGCCACGTGTCCGGCCGGCGAGCAATCGCAATACAAACAACGTGACGACGGAAATCACACCACATCGTTCCGATTCCATACCGACACGTGTCATTCGTGCCCGCTGAGGAACGCCTGCATCGGCGGGAAACAGAAGTTCGGCCGCAGCGTCAGGAAGAACGACTTTCAGCCCGAATACGATATGGTTCGCGAACGTGCTCAAACGGACGAGTACACCGACGTGAAACGAGACCATCCGAAGGTGGAACGCCGACTGGGCGAACTTATTAATCGTCACGGCGGGCGGCGAGCTCGCTACCGTGGAACGGCCCGGGTTTTTGCACAACAACTGATGGGAGCGATGACAGCGAACATAAAACGAATGATCCGCCTGCTGGATGCAGACGGCCCGCTCGCTTTGTGCTGAACGAAGTCCCCGCCATTGACCGACCGGGTCTCTACGTCTCGATCTCATCACGAACTCCACCTCGACTCACATACTTCCCTATCCAACCCCAGCACTTTTTCCAATGCCTCCGCAGGCGTCGGCGATTCCTGTTCGGTGCTGCAACGTCACGATTACGTGAATATATGCGAAAGTGACTCGATTTGAGATAACACAAAGATCATCCGCCGACGGTACTGCCCGACGTTCGTGGTGCTACCCAACCCGCCCTTCACATCCCGCCGCCCGACACTAATCTGCGGTGATGAACCTATCGCAGACCATCCTCTCCGTATTCCCATACGACCGCATCCTCCGTATTGACGAGGTCCACGACCTTATCA
>JAZDDD010000284.1:0-8281 GCA_036679545.1 Gemmatimonadota bacterium
GGGGAAGTCCCAAGAACCAGAACCCAATTGCAACGGTCGGGGAGCGATGGTCCCGTCGGGCATGATGGCCCCAGTCTCTCCTACGGGAATCTTTACACCGCCCTGGATGCCCATGCGGGTGGTCCCCTTCAACTGGTTCTTACTCAAGAAGATCCACTTGGTATCCACGAGCACGTCGCCGACACCCCTTGTCGTATAAGCCCCTCGTACGCCGGAAAGTGCGGTGAAGTCCATGGATTTGCGCACGAATGGGACGACGACCCGCGTGGTCCACATCGGCGTGATCGCATAGGGAAGGACACCGAACACCTGCACGAATACGTCTATGTCGCGTTGCATCGGATCGGTGATTCCCACGCCGTTACGCCGCAGCCCCCCTCGGCCGAAGAATGACGAGAACGTGCGCGCTGCGGATTCCTCGAAGCCCGTTGTGATTGCGGTCGCGGTGTGGAACGGCAGCGCTTGCGCCCGGATGTTTCCCGGCATGAACAACGCCGCCACCGTCAAACAAACCAGCGGTCGAGCGAATCCAAGATTCATAGAATTTTGCGAATTCAATGTACACAGACCTCCCAACGCGTCGTTGTTGTTGTTTCTGTCTTCTGGGCACCTCTTGTGACGCTTTCCACGTGCACAAGGTAAACCTTGGGGCACACTCCATAGTCAAGACCGTTTTTCAGGGCCAAACCAGTCGCTTGCTTCTCAAACGACCTTGGAGTAGAGTCCAATGTTCCTACTTTCCCGGAGACCTGAAATCGGAGACACCATGCGGATAGGAGAGTTGGCCAAGACCGCTGGCGTCACGCCAGACACCATCAGATACTATGAACGTGAAAGGCTGCTCCCTCCCCCCGATCGCACGCCAAGCGGTTACCGAGATTACAGACACGACACGCTCGACGAACTCCAGTTCATCAAGAACGCCCAAGCGTCAGGTCTCAAGCTAAGTGACGTGCGTGAGGTCATGCAGATCGCAGAGGGCGGACGGGCGCCGTGTGAGCATGTCCGGGCCACCGTGACGGCCCGGTTGGCTGAAGTGGAAGAGCGGTTGCGCGAACTGCGTTCGCTCCGCACGACTCTCAAGAGCACTCTTGCGCGGCTCGATCGCGCGCCGTCACAGAAAACCGGGTGCCGTTGTGCGGTGATCGAATCCGCGTAGCGACGAGGCCGCTTCACTGACGTTCAGCCATTGATATGGCCCAGATCCGGACAATCTGACGATTTCCGTATTCTATATCTATGTGGCTGCCAGTCCCGTAAGAACCGGGGTTGAGAGTCATTCGGCGATTGCCGCATGTGGCGATCGGCATTCAAAGTTGAACTTGCTGGACAGCTCGCGAGGCGTTTGGGTGGAACCCGTCGAAGTCCCCTTGGGTTGACACAATGGCATGACTAATCCTTCTTGGTGTCGATGAAAGCAACCGCCCGTGCCAACAAACTCTTGGCAATCGCCATGGCGACCGTATTGCTGTTGCCCTACACCGCCCCGGGTGTGTGCGGGTTGCTTGGTCGTGTTGCTGGCGACATGGAGATGTCGCATGAATCTGCGGCGGCTGTGATGCATTCGCCGACGGACGGCGCGACGTGCTGTTCTGTTGATGCATGCGGTATCCCGCAGGTTGCTCCACCCGGGTGTGACGTGACGCTGATGGCCGAAATCATCGACGCTCACGCCGGCCACCCAACGCCTGTCTCGGCAGACCCAACAACCCCGCGCTTCCTCTTAACTCCACCCCCCAAAGCATAGTCTTTCCCAGGATACGTGTGTCCACAAACGGCGCGTCAATTAACGCCGTCGGATCACTGTGTGCGGTTCGCCGCATGATGAGAAAGGCAAGCTATGCGCGACGCAAAATGGTGCATGTTGGTTTGCACCGTCATGTTTCCAAAATTTTTGAGCGGTCAGGTCACAGTATTCGAAGATTCAGGCCTGCGTGAGTATGTAAACCAAGTTCTTATCGGCAACGCCGGCTTTGCTGCTGCGCGGGAGCGTATTTCTGCGGCGTCTGAACGTATTGGTCCGGCGGGCGCACTACCCGATCCAACGGTGACACTCGGCCTCATGGCCGTGCCGACACCGTCGTTTGATCTCACGGCGGAGCGTATGACGAGGTTACCGATCGGTATCCGCCAGCATTTTCCCTTTCCCGGGAAGCAATCGGCGGCGACGGAACGCGCGCGAGCGGACAGCGCGTTCGCCGGTGAATCCCTCGTGGCGCTCGAAGCACGCCTCGTCGCCGAGGGCGCTGGGTTGTACTACGAGCTCGCGTACGCTGAGACGGCACTGCGCATTTGGGAATCGCGCGTCGTGTTCGCCGACCAAGTGATCGCTGTCGCGCAGACGCGTTACGAGACTGGGGCGGCACCCCAAATTGACCTTCTCAGGGCCAGGTTGCGACGCGCCGAGCTTGACGAAGTGGGTTGGGATCTTCAAGCCGCCGTGATCCGGGTGCGTGCACACGCAGATGCCCTGCGAGGTGGCACAGGGGACACCGTTGTACCGTCTCCTCTCATCACGTTGGACGGACGCCCTGCTGTCGAATCCCAGCGTGACACCTTCGTGGTTCAGGGTCTCATCGCGTTGCTCAACGAACGTAACCCCGACATGGGTGTTGCGGCGGCAACCGTCACGCGGGCCGAACGCACATTCCGCATGTTCGACGTTGCGGGACGTCCGGATTTCACGGTGGCACTCGAGAGTGGTCTCCGTTTTGGAGGGCGGGAGCCGTTCACGACCGTGTTGGTCGGCATCTCGGTTCCGTTGTGGTCAGGGCGTAAACAAGCTCCGGCGGCCCGCGCCGCGCATCACGATGCCGAGGCGGCACAGTTGCAGTATGACGACCTGTTCGCCCGCCTCATCGGTGAGCTACAGGACCGTGTTGCCGATCTCGTAGCGTTGCAAGCTCGTACCGCACAAACCGCCGACGAGATCATTCCCTTGGCCGCAGCCGCAAGCACATCAGCCTTGCAACGCTACCAGGTAGGCGCCGTGGAGTTCACGACGGTGCTTGACACGCAAGATGACATCTTTGGCGCGCAGCTACGCTTGGCGCGACTGATTGCCCAATACGGTACCGCGCGCGCGCATCTCGCGGCGCTCGTGGGAGAGGAGTGGTACAGATGAAAATGCGAATGACGTTGATCGTCGTGTTGTTCGGCGTCGCGTGTGGTCGCGCGGGCGAACCGGACGCACGCCCCGGGGCGGATGCGGCACCACAGGCGATGCCTGGGATGGACGTGCAGGCGGGGAGCGAAGGGATGGCGGGGATGGAGATGAGCAGCGGAGGCCCTATCCGCATCACGGCGCGTCAGGCGTCACTGGCGGGCGTCACATTTGCAATCGCGACTGAATCGTCGTTAGGCCGAACAGTGCGTGCAGTGACCATGGTGGTCCCAAACGAACGCGGACTTGGCATTGTGAATGCGCGGGTGAGTGGTTGGGTCGAAAAGTTGTTTGTCAACGAAACCGGGATGCACGTCGAGATCGGAGATCCGCTGTTCGAATTGTACGCGCCCGACCTTGTCACGGCTCAGGAAGAACTGTTACTCGCCATGCGCCTCGCGAACACCGGCGGCGGAGACGCGCTCGTGATGGCCGCGCGCCGGCGGTTGTCGTTGTGGAATATCCCCGAGCAGACTATTGCTGAAGTTGAAGCAACCGGTGTTGTCCAACAGCGTGTGACGATACGGTCTCCGTATCGCGGTCATGTGCTTGAGAAAAACGTTATTGAAGGTCAGATGGTGCACGCAGGCGAAAGACTATTCAAGTTGGCAGACCTGTCAACCGTTTGGATTGAGCCAGCCATCTTCGAACAAGACATCTCGTTGGTTCGAGAAGGGCAACGCGCGCGTATCACGTTTGACGCGCTGCCCGGGCGGGAATTTACGGGCCGAGTCACGTTCATTCAACCGATGCTCGACATGACGACACGAACGCTCCGAGTCAGAATCGAGGTCCCCAACCCCCAACGTAATATCAGGCCGATGATGTATGGCACGGCCAGGATCCAAACGGACGGTTTGCGTGGCGTCACTGTACCGCTCACCGCCGTGTTACCAACGGGTGACCGTGATTTTGCTTTTGTGTTGCGCGCCGGTGCGCTGGTGCCGACGGAAGTGACGCCGGGAACGCGAGGCGATTCTGCGATCATCGTTATGGATGGGTTGGCTGCAGGCGATACCGTGGTCGCGTCTGCCACGTTCCTGTTCGACTCAGAGTCGAGCCTCGGTGCGGCCATGGCGGGTATCATGCTCGACATGGGGATGGGGTTGGACATGGGCGGCATGGACATGGGTGGTACGGAAATGAGCGGTATGCAGATGGACATGCCGGACACTGCTGCTGGCAGGATGCCCCGCGACTCGATGCCGGCGATGGCGGCCGACACAGGGGCGGTGCGGTGATGGGCAAGCTCATTCAGCTCTGCGTGCAATGGCGTGGCCTGACAACGTTTGCTGCTATTGGCATTCTTCTCGGTGGGTGGTGGGTAGTGCGCACCATGCCGATCGATGCAATTCCGGACCTGTCCGACGTACAAGTAATCGTCTTTACGGAATACCCGGGTCAGGCACCCCAGGTGATCGAGGACCAGGTCACGTATCCACTCGTCACGTCGTTGCTCGCTGTGCCGAATGCCAAAGTCGTTCGTGGCCAATCGATGTTCGGTGTGTCGTTCGTCTATGTGTTGTTCGATGAAGGAACGGATTTGTACTGGGCGAGGAGTCGTGTGCTCGAGTATCTCAACTCCGCCGGTGCGGACTTGCCCGAAGGAGTGCGTCCCGAACTCGGCCCCGACGCAACTGGTGTGGGGTGGGTGTTCCAGTACGCGTTGGTCGGTGACGGATACCGTCTTGATCAACTTCGCTCGCTGCAGGACTGGTATCTGCGCTTCGAGCTACAAAGCGTCCCGGGTGTAGCGGAGGTTGCCAGCGTAGGTGGGTACGTCAAGCAATACCAGGTATTGCTTGATCCCGTGAAGCTACTCGGTTTTGGGATCACGGCCGATGCGGTCATTCGTACGATTCGAACATCCAATGCGGATGTAGGTGGCCGCACCATGGAGATTGCCGGAAGCGATTACATGGTGCGTGGCTTCGGGTATCTGAAGGGAGTGAGCGACATCGCGAACCTGGCGGTCGGTGCTGGCCGCAATGGCGAACCGCTCCGCGTAAGAGACGTTGCGAACGTCACGATCGGGCCGGACATGAGGCTCGGCATTGCTGAATTGAATGGCACAGGCGAAGCGGTTGGTGGCGTCATCATCATGCGGTACGGAGAAAATGCGCTCGACGTAATACGCGGTGTCAAAGCGAAGTTGGCCGAGCTCGAGTCAGGGTTACCACCCGGTATCCGGATCGAAGCGACATACGATCGTTCCGCGCTGATCAACCGGGCTACGGCGACTCTGACGCGGACGCTCCTTGAGGAGTCGATCATCGTCGCGTTGGTGTGCATCGTGTTTTTGCTACACGCACGGAGTGCGCTCGTGGCCATCGCCACGCTCCCACTCGGGATATTCATGGCGCTCATTGCGACACGTTGGGTGGGTGTGAACGCCAATATCATGTCGTTGGGGGGGATTGCAATCGCCATCGGTGCCATGATTGACGCCGCGATCGTAATGATCGAGAACCTGCATAAGCACATCGAGCTCGAACCTGACCGGCCACGTTGGGAGCTGGTGGTCGTGGCCGCACGTGAAGTAGGGCCCGCCTTGTTCGTGTCGTTGTTGATCATCACTTTTTCATTCATTCCAATCTTCGCTCTCCAGGCCGAGGAGGGGCGATTGTTTCGACCGCTCGCGTTGACCAAGACATTCGCCATGGCCGCCGCGGCGATGCTCTCGGTCACGGTTGTGCCGGTCTTTATGGGCTTGTTCATCAGAGGTCGTGTCACACCCGAAGCGCGCAATCCAATTAATCGGTGGGCGATCAGGTTGTACCGACCGGTGTTGCGATGGGCCCTAGCGCATCGCGCCGCCGTCTTGGTTGGTACCGTCCTCGTGTTGGCCGGTTCGTATTGGCCGCTTTCGAGATTGGGAACCGAGTTCATGCCGCCGCTCGACGAAGGTTCATTGATGTACATGCCCAACTCCGTCCCCGGGATAGCGATTGCCGAGCAGCGTCGGCTCCTCCAAAAACAAGACAGCATCCTCATGACGTTCCCGGAGGTCGAGTCGGCGTGGGGGAAGGCGGGCCGAGCCCGCACGGCGACCGATCCGGCGCCGGTGTCGATGGTGGAGACCATAGTCAATCTCAGGCATCCGTCGCAATGGCCCGAACGTCTGTCGCAAGATGAACTGATCGCCAAGATGGACCGCGAGTTGCGCTTTATCGGTCTCGTCAACAGCTGGACGATGCCCATCAAGAACAGAACCGATATGCTCTCCACGGGGATTCGGACAACACTCGGCATCAAGGTGTTTGGACCTGACTTGCAAACCATCGAGCGCATCGGCGGTGAGATCGAAGCACTCCTTGCGCCGCTTGCCGGTACCGCCAGTATCTTCGCCGAGCGTTCATTCGGTGGACGATATCTCGACATTCATCCTGATCGTGAGGCGATCGGACGGTACGGAATCGCCGTTGGGGACGTGCAACGGGTGATTGGGTCCGTGTTGGGCGGAATGAATATCACATACACCGTGGAGGGAAGGGAACGCTATCCGGTACAAGTGCGGTACGCTCGGGACTTCCGGAGCGACCCGTCGCGGCTGAATCAAATCCTCGTTGCCACGCCGCGCGGCGAACAGATCCCGCTGTCCCAACTGGCGAACATCGGGTTCAGTGCCGGCGCGCCTATGATCAAAAGTGAGGACGGGCAACTCGTAGCAGGGGTTGGTGCTACAAAATGTCGTGCTGCCACCCGGTTATCGACTGCAGTGGAGTGGTCAATATGAGGCCATCGAGCGTGTCAAGGATCGGTTGAGCGTGGTTGTCCCGCTGACACTCGCCATCATTGCGTTGCTGCTTTATTTGCACTTCAAGAACATGGTCGAGGTGTCCATCGTGATGCTCACGCTACCATTCTCGCTCGTTGGAGGCGTGTGGCTCATGTGGCTTCTTGGTTACAACCTTTCGGTTGCCGTGGCCGTCGGTTTCATTGCGCTGGCGGGTGTTGCCGCGCAGACGGGGGTCGTGATGTTGTTGTATCTCGATCAAGCCTGGGATGACATGACCGCGCGGGGGGAAGGCACATTGAAACGGTTGGCGGAGGCCATCGAGCACGGCGCGGTCACCCGGGTACGCCCTAAACTGATGACGGTCGTTGCCATTATGGCCGGACTTCTTCCGATAATGTGGACCCATGGTACGGGGGGCTCCGTCATGCAGCGCATAGCTGCGCCAATGATCGGAGGGATGGTGAGTTCGAGCCTTTTGACGCTCATCGTGATTCCCGTGTTGTATGACATCTGGCGAGCCCGGACGTTTAGGCCTTGACCTTGCACCGTGGTATAGGGTTTAACTTGTTCCGGTGCCTACGATGTTGATCGGGGACGTGGCAAGACGTGCCGGCGTCAACGTGCAGACGGTTCGTTTTTATGAACGGCGGGGTCTGCTGGCCGTCCCCGCTCGGACGACCGGAGGGTATCGCACCTACACCGAAGATGCCCATCATCGAATCCAGTTCATAAAAAGGGCGCAGGAACTTGGTTTCTCACTCGCGGAGATTGGCGAGTTACTGGATTTACAGGTGGACGATGACGCTTCATGTCACATCGTGGAGGAACGGACCCAGGGGAAAATCGACCTGGTTGAGGCGAAGATTACGGAGTTGCGTGCCATGAAGAAAACACTCCAACGCTTGGTCCAGTCGTGTCGGTCCAGGCAACGGACCGGTGAGTGTCCCGTTCTCGAAATGCTTGACGCAGAGCCCGGAGAATGATGAAAACAATAATGAGTTCGGTTGGTGGAATTGGCGCAGCCATGGCCTCGGCCCTTTGTTGTGCAGGACCGTTGCTGGCCGTAACCGTGGGTGTTTCCAGTGCGGGATTATCGGCAACGCTGGAACCGCTTCGGCCCTATCTCCTCGGTAGTACGGCGGTGTTTCTGTTGGCCGGATTCTTCATGTTAGATCGCGAAGAAAAGGCTGCCTGTAAACCGGACAAGATATGTGCGAATCCGGTTGTGCTGCGCCGAATGAAGATCATGCTTTGGATATCAACATGTCTGGCGATAGCGTTCGCGACGTATCCGCGTTGGCAGACGCTTCTTTTCTAACGGAGACTCTCAATGACGAAGCTACAGTGGACCGGCGTAGCAGTTGCGATCGGTGTTGGCA
>JAZDDD010000285.1:0-2465 GCA_036679545.1 Gemmatimonadota bacterium
CCGTCTTCCCTTCGAGCGAGTCGGCGCCGTAGCGAAAGCTCGCGCAGCCTTCAATGCCACGGAACACTCCGAACGCGGTGACGGGCGACGGGTCACCAGACTTTCCCTCTAACCCAACAACGTGTTTGGTCTCGAGGCTGACATATTGCATATCGCTGGGACTCGTCCCCACATCCTCAGCCGTTATGTATCTTCCACCAAGCGATTCTACGTGCTTGCCATGTGAGCGGAAAATCCCTTCACGATCAACCGTCCTGTTATCCCCAAAAATAACCCCTTTGCCACCACCCAAATTCAAACCTGCGACGGCCGCCTTGTATGTCATGCCCCTGGACAACCGGAGAACGTCAATGATTCCCTCGGTATCGGACGTATAGTTCCAGAATCGCGTGCCACCGAGTGTTGGTCCTAGCACCGTGCTGTGGATTGCAATGAGCCCCCGGTAACCGGACTCCTCGTCGTACCACGCGCTCACCTGCTCGTGTTGGAACTTTGCGATCTGATCGAATAATCCGTCGATATAGTTTTTCATACGCTCACTTTAGAAGTTCACGGGCGACAACCATGCGTTGAATCTCGCTGGTGCCCTCGTAAATCTCGGTTATCTTTGCATCCCGCAGCAGACGCTCCACGGGATAATCACGCATGTACCCGTAACCGCCAAAGATCTGGACTGCTTCGGTCGTCACCATCATGGCCATCTCTGAAGCAAACAGCTTCGCCATGCTGGCCTTTTGCGTGATCGGTTCGCCCCGCGTTTTTGCCTCGGCGGCAGTCGCCAGCAACGATTGTGCTGCTTCAAGACCGGTGGCCATGTTGGCCAGCTTGAATTGTATCGCCTGAAATTCGCTGATGGCGGTTTTGAATTGATGACGCTGTTTTGCATACGTGACCGAATGCTCGAGTGCGGCACGCGCGATGCCGATCGCCTGCGCGGCAACACCCATCCGTCCCTCATCCAATCCGGTCAGTGCGTAGATGAACCCACGGCCTTCTTGTCCGATCAAGTGATCTGATGAAACTCGCACGTCGTGCAGTGCGACCTGGTTGGTGCGTGAGGCCCGTAGCCCCATTTTGTCCTCAGGCGCAAGCGCTTCGATCCCATCGATACCCCTGGGCACAACAAACGCTGAAATACCTTTGGCACCACGGCGATCTTCTCGAGTATCTGTGCGCGCCAACAGGAGGAAAACATCCGCAGTGTCGCCGTTGGTCACCCATGCTTTGGTCCCATTCAAAACCCACCCGTCACCGTCACGTGTGGCTTGCGTGGAAAGCGACGCAGCGTCTGAACCGCTGTGCGACTCTGACAATGCAAACGCTGCCAGCATTTCACCGCTTGCCATTGGGCGGAGCCAACGTTCTTTCTGTTCGTGTGTCCCGTACGTCCTGATGACGAACGATGGCAACGAGTTATGCACCGAGAGCGAGATTGACACACTCGCGTCTGCTGCCGCAATCTCTTCGATCACCAACAAGTACGTCAGATGGTCCAATTCCAACCCGCCGTAATCTTCCGGTATGGTCATACCGAAAAAACCCAAATCACCAAGCTTGCGAATCACGTCGCGTGGGTACTCTTTCGTTCTATCCCACTCTGCCGCGTATGGCACGATTTCGGTTAAGGCGAAATCGCGTGCCATTGCCACGACCTCTTTGCGTTGTTCTTCAACAGCATCCATCAAATTAAGCGTAGTCATGAAAACCCCTGCCGCTTTTCCGTCCCAGCTGACCGGCCGCCACCATTTTTCGCAACAAAGGGCACGGACGGTATTTATCCTCGCCTAATCCTTTATGTAGTACCTCCATGATGTGCAGACACACGTCGAGCCCGACGAGATCGGCCAACGCCAACGGCCCCATTGGGTGATGCATTCCGAGTTTCATCACCGCGTCCACCGCATCGGGTGTTGCAACACCCTCCATCACGCAGAACATGGCCTCGTTCAACATCGGCATGAGGACGCGATTGGAAACGAAACCGGGATAGTCTTGCACCTCCACAGGCGTCTTGCCGAGCGCTTTGGATTTGTCTATGACTGCGGCGGCAGTAGCGTCCGATGTTTGCAATGCCCGAATGATCTCGACAAGCGGCATCACCGGCACCGGATTCATAAAGTGCATGCCAATGACGTGCTCAGGCCGATTTGTGTGCGCCGCAATCTCAGAGATGGAAATGGATGATGTGTTACTCGACAGAATCGCCCCGTCAGGCGCGTGGCGATCAAGTTCCTTGAAGATGTGAAACTTCACATCCGGTGACTCGGTCACCGCCTCGACGACAAGTCGCGCTTCAGCAACCACCGCAAGATCCGTATGCCCCACGATGCGACCGAGTGCCGCGTCGCGATCCGCTTCAGCGAGCTTCCCCTTCTTTACCTGACGATCCATGTTCTTGCCGATCGTCGCCAACGCCTTATCCAACGCCTCTTGCGAGATATCTATCAGCAGAACATCATCCCCAC
>JAZDDD010000286.1:0-2557 GCA_036679545.1 Gemmatimonadota bacterium
CTCTTCGCCAATCTCGGCGAAACCCGCCGAGATAATAATTGCGTTTTTCACTCCCACGTCGGCCGCTTCATCGACCAAGTCGATGATGAATCGGGGCGGGATTGCTACCACGAGAAGATCGATTGGCTGCCCCACCTCGGCGAGGTTCTTATACACATGCTGACCGAGGATCTCCCCTCCGTGCGGATTGACGGCATAGACGGGCCCGTCGAATCCCAAGCGTCGATCGGGCTCTCCGTGCATTGTCCCGTACAGGAGGTTTCTGAGCAGGGCATGACCGACCTTGTGTTTTGTAGCGCTGGCACCGACGATGGCAACGGATCGGGGCTTGAAGAAGTTGTCGAGATCGGACGACATAGGCAGCTCTCATTGGGGTTCGAACAATTTGGGGCAGCGTGCGCGTGTAACACTGCATTCCGTGGTGGCGTTGGGCAAGCACGGAGGAATCAGCTCGCTATGGGACGACCGGGAAAATCTCGACGCCACGAACGCGTAGGTGAGGCTACTGCGGCAAGATATGCGTCGTGAACGGAACTAGCCGGCGTCCTCTACGATTCCGACGTCATCATCGAGATCCTACGCAGCCGGCCGGCCGTTCGCCGTGAAAGCCCACCCAGTGTCCCGCTAACGACGCCAGCAACCGTTAACTTCCATCATGGACGAGCAACTCGAGTTCATGAAACAGGTGGCACGCCGCCTGCGATCTGCCGGTTTAGATTATATGATGACCGGCTCGATGGCGCTGGCCATCTACGCCACTCCACGAATGACGCGCGACATCGACGTCGTGCTGGAGTGCACGAGCGAGGACATCGATACGTTGGTGGATCTCTTCGTTACCGACTGCTACATCGACCGCGGTGCCGTTGCCGAAGCCGTCGAGCAGAAAGGGATGTTCAACATCATACACAACGAATGGATCATCAAAGGTGATTTCATCGTGCGGAAAGATGACGCATACCGGCGTCAGGAGTTTGAACGGCGTCTCGAGTTTGATGTTGACGGTGTGCCCTTGAGCGTGGTCGCGCCGGAGGATCTGGTTCTCTCAAAACTGCTATGGGCTCGAGAAACCGAATCCGAATTGCAACGTCGAGACGTGAAGGAGATACTCTCGGCCAACGTGAAACTCGATCGAGCGTACCTCACCATGTGGGCTGACCGGCTGGGAGTCGATTCCCTGTTGAGAGAAATAGAGAAATGATCCACACGCCAAGTAACGTGGACGCATATGTACGGGCACGGATGGCAGAAACAACCCCCGCTAGACGTCTTCAGATGGCATCACGAATGTTTTCGACGGCGCGCACGCTAGTTAAGGCAAGCGTTGACGAGTCTGAGATTGACGAACGCGTACTCTTCTTCTCGCGGTTCTACGCAAAAGACTTTTCAAAGGCAGATTGCGAGAAAATTCTGGCGTCGCTCATCGATCCAACCGTGCCACAAACAAACCACCTCGGTCCCACATGAGGAACACGCTTCTTCAGTTCCACAAAGAGTTGCTGTAGACACCGTCTCGAAACAGATCAAAGAATCGAGATGCCGTTCAGCCACGTACGTCCGATGCGATGCGTCATGGACGAGGACGTGGTACCAAGGCTTGTCTTTGGGTGGGCGAGATTGAGCGACCTGATCGTACCAGTCGTCCGATCCCTGAAAGCTTTGGTCCACGCCCGTGATGACGCCTCGGTAATCAAACATCCGATGATGAACGGTTTGCCCGATGGTGAAGATGCTCATACGATAGCCATGCCTCCGAGAGAGCGTGCGACAATGATACACCGCATTCATGAGACTTTTCGCTACTCGCCTCATTTAATCGATTATATGTTGATGGACAGGTAACCGTATCCTCGGCGGACGTTCGGTTGATTACCACCGCCGAGGAGTGGCAAATTGTGCAGATGCCAGCACACGATTCAACGATCACGACAATCGAAGAGCTATTGGCTCTCCCTGAGGACGGACTACGACACGAGCTGTTGGAGGGGGAACACGTCGTGACCCCGGCTCCTGCGTTGCCGCATCAGGTGGTTCTCCAGGAATTGCATTTGATTCTCGGAAACGCACTCGCCGACCGGGACGATCTCATCGTTTTCTTGAGTCCTGCGGATGTCGTGCTCGGACCAGAATCGCTGGTTCAACCAGATTTGTTCATCATCAGCAAGGAGCCCGGGCGGCGCCTAACATCGTGGGCGGAAATCGGCATACCTATTCTCGCTGTAGAAATCCTCTCGCCCTCAACGGCCGCGAGGGATCGCGGAAAGAAACGACGCATCTACCAGAAGGTCGGGGTCGCCGAGTATTGGATCATCGATTCGGACGCGCGGATCGTCGAGCGCTGGATGCCTAACGACGAACGGCCAGATATCGTGGATGGTTCGCTTGAGTGGGTAGGGCCAGCGGGTCAACGAGTGTCGTTGGATTTTCCCACCATCTTTCGCGGGGCGCTCGGTCCCATATGAGTACATTCACTCGTTTATCCCTCCCTTTCGCTCCCGTATGCCACCTTATATAAGGATTAGCCCAAACGGCCGTTTCCCGGGCGAACATTGCTCAA
>JAZDDD010000287.1:0-4191 GCA_036679545.1 Gemmatimonadota bacterium
AACTTGAAACGGGCAAACTTCCCTTAAAAACCCGTATCATGTACCGACTTATGGGATTGTTTCAGTTCGCCCTGCCTAAAACCACGTCATTGGGCTACGCGGACAAACAAGGCTGGTAACAACTCCACGCAGGACCTCTTCTTCGACGGCAACGTGCGCGTGCGAGAGAATGGGGACATAGTGCGCACGGACGAAGTGTACTTCGCTTCCGGCGAGTCGGCGGGGTTCCGTGAGATATGGGAGTTTCTCGATTTAGAGAAGTCCAGTTTCAACTGGTACACCGAACGTCTGGTAAACGGTGAGTATGAACGGGGAGATCGTCGTTCGTTATGACCGAACTACGGCGCGAAGATAACGGTTACTCCACCCGCAACGACTCCACGGGGTCCACTTGGGCGGCGCGGCGAGCCGGCAGGTAGCTGGCTATCGCACCCGCCGTCGCAATCACCACCACGATGGTGCCGTAGGTGACGGGATCCGCGTTCGGTACGCCGTACAACAGACCCGATACAAATCGCGTGAGCCACAACGCGGCAATTGCGCCGGCGCCGATTCCCGCAACCGTCATGGTCAGTCCTTGCGCGACGACCGTCCGGACGATGCCCGACTTTCGTGCACCCAACGCCATGCGAATGCCAAGTTCCCTGGTGCGTTGGCTGACAAGATGCGACATCACACCATACACGCCGACGGTTGCCATCACCACTGCGACGCCTGCAAAGACCCCAAAGAGTGTCAGGGCAAACCGATTCGTGGCCAACAGATCGTTCACGTAACCCGTCATGGCACGTGGACGTGCGAGGGGGACCGTCGCATCCAGCTCGGCCAGCACCGACTTCACGCCTGCCACCACGGACATCGGCGGCACCGTGGTTCGAGCGACTGCACCGAATTCCCAATCGGCCCAAGACCAGCCTTCAAGCGAAAAATAAATCGTTTCGGGCGGATCCTCTCGCAAATCCGCGTATCGGATATCCTCGGCCACGCCGATGATCTCGAATGTTTCGGGCTCCCCTCCCCAGGGTACGGCGCGGATATCTCGACCGATAGCTGAACGCCCTGGCCATACGCGTTCCGCGAGCTGTTGCGACACGACCGCCACAAACCGGGGATCTTGAAGCTGAAAGGTGCGGCCCTCGACCATTCGTGCGCCGACCGTTTCGAAATACGTGTGACTAATCACTCGGTAGTTTGCCATGGACTGTTCCTCCACGCCGCGATCACCGGTCAGATAAATACCCGACCAGGTCTGCCCCTCAAGCGGCAGCGGCCAGACCACCGCGGCAGACGTTACACCCGGGAGTGCAGTCGTGCGATCCATCAGATTCGTGTAAAAACGCGCCGTCCCGTCGGGGAAGCTGTAGGTCGCACCCGGAACGGAGACGGAAAACGTGAGGAGATCGTCGTAGTCAAACCCGGGTCGCACATCTTGCAGTGTGACGAGTGTCCGCAACAGCAACCCGGCGGCAATTAGCAGGACGAACGAGAGTGACACCTCCGCTGCGACGAGCGCCCGCCGGATGCTCCGGCCCACGCGTGTTACCCCACGAGAATAGGATTGCAATACCTCGTTTGGGTTCGCCCTCGAACCAACGATGGATGGGACAAGCCCAAACAGGAGTGTACACAGCACGGTGACGGACCCAGCGAACGCAAGGACGGTGGCGTTGATGCCGATGCCATCGAGACGCGGAAGATTTGGCGGGGCCATGGACACCAACCCGCGCACGCCTATCCATGCCAATGCGATGCCGCCGGCCGCTCCCGCCGCGGCGAGCAAAACACTCTCGGCCAGCATGAGCGAGGCGATGCGGCCACGCCCACCGCCGAGTGCCATGCGGACGGCAACCTCGCGGCGGCGATCCTGTGCACGAACTAACATGATGTTCGCGACGTTCACACAGGCGATGAGCAACACGAGCCCGACCGCCCCGAAGAGCGGCACGAGCATTCCACGTGCCTCGCCAGCCACCGCGCGTTGCAGCGGACGTGCCGTTAACTGGAAACCGGCGTCGGCATGTCCGGACAACGTCGTGCGCCGGTTCGCGGCGAGGCGGTTCAGCTCCGCATCGATCTCCAGGCCGGGGGTCCCGAAGGCGGACAGTCCAATGACGCGGAGCATGGCGCCTTGCAGGTCCTCGACATTCCACAGATCACCGTTTGACCACTCGAAGGACGGATGCCGCCAGGCGTCGACCCGAACGGGCCAACCATAACTCACGGGCAAGTGAATGCGGAACGATGGTGACAGCACGCCGACGATGTCTACCGGGCGGCCGTCGATATTCGCCGTACCACCGACGATCGACGAGTCGCCCGCGAAATAGCTCTGCCACAGCGCGTGACTGATCACGATGGTGTTTGACGGATCGTCCGGCTGCAGCACGCGGCCCAGCGCGGGTCGTTCACCGGCGATGGTAAAGACCTCGGGTGTTGCAAGCCCCATATCGATCTGTTCCGCGCCCCGCTCGCCCGTCAGGTTTTGCCTGATTGTTCCCAGCGCGCCGAGACGTTCGAAGGCCATCGACTCGCGTTCCAAGAACTGGAAATCAGCTCCGATATGGGGCGCCTCAGAGACGCCGGTGGTTTCCCATGCCGCATCAATGACAAACAGACGGTCGGCATGGGGGTACGGAAGCGGCTCGAGAATTACGGTGTCAATCACGCTGAACACTGCCGTGTTGGCACCGATGCCGAGAGCTAACGTCACCAAAACAACGATGGTTGGTCCGGGCGTATGGATGAGTGATCGTACCGCGAAGCGGATATCTTGCACGAATCGATCGGAGACGCTCATAGTTCCGGTCCTTGGTTGGTTTGGTGTTTGACCAAAACGCTGTCCCATATGCCGGAGCCAGAGGCCTCCCCCGGCACCGAGGAGATCCACTACCGCACCGCACCAGATTCGCACGACGCCGAATCCCGTTCCCGTTTCGTTGTTCAGACGGTGAATGAAGGCATCTTCGAGACTCTCACGATTAGTATCGAGAAACCGTTGCGGTAGGATCCGCAACATGGCGCGGTATACATGTCGTGAGCGCCGGTGGGTCACGTGCGCTTCGCCGATGGGGCGCTACGAGCCAGTGCCTCATTGGCCAGCCAGGCCATTTGCCGTGCCTCCTCAGCCAGCGCCGCGCGGCCCGATTTGGTGATCCGGTAGTACCGTTGCTTCTCGGTCGCGCTGGCAGGGCGGTCGGAAGCTTTGGTCAATTCCACAATGGCGCCTCGTTCGCAGAGCGCCTGGAGGGAGCCGTACAGAGCAACGGGCCAAAGGCGAATCCGCCCTTCCGACAGACTGACCACTTCCTGTGCGATGCCGGAACCGTGCAGGTCCGACCCCGCCAGCGAAAGCAGGACATAGAACCAGGGCTTTCGAAGCCCTTTATTACTCGCTCCCATTTGCGCTCCCATGTGGGCTACCGTAAGATATCATACTAAAAGATAGCATGTAACCCGCGATCTTGCGCTGCCCTGGTTGGTACGTGTCACGTGCTCTTCGGGTCACGAGGCATGCGTCTTTGGTTCGTTCACCTCACGATCACCCTAACGTTTATGCGATCAAGGTTGTTATCGACCGTGTATCGCTCAAATTTTCGCTCCCGTGACCGCAACAATCAGCTAGTGAAACCAGTTAAACGAAACGAGAGGGTTCATGGAGCGATGGTTTAGACCCAGGAACAAAATGACGCCCGGGGTTTCTCCGGTTTGGATGTCGCTTCTAGTCTTGCTCATTTCTTCTCCAACCCTGCCGCAGGACAAACCACCGGTGAGGGGAATGCAGCACGCATCGGCGCGCGAGCACATCGGCCGTTTCGTGGGAACCTGGCAATCGCGAAGCGAGCAAGACTTTCGGGGTGAGCACATCGTTGTCGAAGCCATTGAAGAGTTCTCGTGGCTCGAGCCGACACGAGTCTGGCTCGTGAAACATGTCAGCAAGGAAGACCATCCGATCATCGGACCGATGAACGGGATTGACCTCTGGGCATACGATGCGAAGACCGAGGGTAAACAATATCAACCTCCGGCGAGCGGCCCGTCGGCGCCGTCGGTCACAGCGGTGGGATCTGGCACGCGGCAACCGTTCAAGGCGGAGAGATTGACGGTTATCGGTCCGTTATTCACCTGACAGGTGCCGACACCTTCGACTACCGGGCCGTCTATCGCGTGGGCGCGTCCAGGGGCGAGGTGCTT
>JAZDDD010000288.1:0-8730 GCA_036679545.1 Gemmatimonadota bacterium
CAGTTGCTCAGCACCAAAGCCGGTATCAGCGCCATTCGCGCAACTCGTCCGACACCGGTGGCAAAGTGCATCAAGGATGGACTTTGATAAACCTTTATAACAAACTCGATCGACAATTGAACACCAAGCTTCTTTTTGGATGTCGGTCCTCGATGGACCAAACGATAGGTGACACAAGGTGACCGTTAAACGATCGCGACCGCTGATTGCTGCCGCAATGATTGCCATACTTTTTGTGCTGTCGCAAGACTACTGGACGTGGACGGACCCGGTGGCACTCTCGTTGTTCGGACTGCCACGCTGGGTGTACCTGTTTGCGGCACTGCAAGGCGGTATTTCCGTCGTGGTGTTGTGGTACGGTTATGGGAACGCGACCTCGAAAGATGCGAAATGATTTCCTTCGTCATCGTGGGGGTCTACCTGCTGTTCATGTTGGGTGTGGGTATCGTGGGGTACCGCAGAAGCCAATCGACACCGGACGATTTCTTCCTTGCCGGGCGGGCCGTGGGACCCGTTGTTCTTTTCTTTACACTCATTGCCACCAATTTCAGCGCGTTTTTCTTTTTGGGGTTTGCGGGCGCCGGGTATCGCATTGGCTACAGCTACTACGCCTTTCAATCGTTTGCGACGGCACTGGTAGCGGTCGCGTTCGTGTTGATCGGTGGGCGGGCGTGGCAACTTGCGAATGAACGCAAGTACGTCACGCCAAGCGAGTTGATTGGTGACAGGTTTGCGCATACGCCTTTGAAGTTAGTGTACGCGGCCGTCATGGTGCTCTTTACGATCCCTTACCTCGCGATCCAACCCATCGGTGCGGGCTATCTGCTCGCCGAGCTGACCGATGGCACGATTCCATATTTCGGCGGTGCCGTCTTGCTCACGTTTTGCATGGTGTTCTATGTATTTTTGGGTGGTATGCGCAGCGTGGCGCTGACTGACGTATTCCAAGGCGCAATGATGTTTGTGCTGATGGTGCTCGCGGTGGTATTCGTCGCGTCCGCACTCGGTGGGTTCGAGGTGGCTAACACACGTGTCTTTAGCGTGCGACCGGAGTTGTTCTCACGCTCCGGAGGTAATGATTTTTTTACCCCGGCCCGATGGTTTAGTTATACGTTGCTGTACGTTGTCTCCGTGCCAATGTTCCCTCAAGTATTCATGCGGTTTTTCATTCCCAAGACGCGACGGTCGCTCCACCACGTCGCGTTGTTGTATCCGCTCGTGACCGCAACCCTCTTTTTGGGTCCGGTCATGATCGGTGTCTTAGGGCATCTGACGTTTCCGATGCTTGAAGGCACGCAGTCCGATCAGATCTTGCCGATGATGTTGACGGAACATGCGCCGGAGTGGCTTGGCGCACTGGTCATGGTTGGTGCGTTGGCGGCATTCATGTCCACGATGGACTCGCAACTACTGGCGTTGAGTTCCATCGTGACCCGGGACCTTTTTGTTGGACGTGCGAATCGCGGTATGCCATTGGCTAGCCAAGTCCGGGTGGGCCGCATCGTCATCATACTATTGTCGTTGGTTGGTCTTGCGGTCGCGTACCGGCCGCCCAGTACGATATTTGACATTGCCACCGAAGCGTTCACCGGTCTTGCGGTTTTGTTTCCCACGACGGTCGCTGCGCTTTTTTGGCGAACCGCCAACCCCACCAGTTGTTTGGTGTCAATTCTCGTGGGCGAATCCCTATTGGTTGGATTTCATTACGAGTGGTTGCCGAGTTCTCTCACTTTGGGTTTTTTGCCGCTCATTCCCATTCTAGTGACAAGTACCGCCATCATCGTCGTCGGCACATCCGTTCGGCCGGTTAGTCTTCCCGCATCGAAACACTAGACGCGCTCCAAGAAGATCCATGGGCTCTTACGCCACCGTGTGGGAAGCCATAGAATCAGGCATCACCCGCGTGAGGAGGACTGCATGGCGTCTGCCGGATTCGATTTTGTTCTCGCCATCGGTGGTGCGGCCGGTCAGGGAATTGCCACGCCAGGCAATATTCTTGCACGGTTGTTCGTCCGGCGTGGACTGCACTTCAATGCCTACAACGCCTACCAGTCGATCATCCGAGGCGGTCACATTTTCCTGACCATGCGTGTCGCGGAAGACCCCGTCTACACGCACGGCGACTCTTTAGATCTTCTCGTGTGTCTCAACCAGGATACGATGGACCGGCATCTGCGACTCATGGGGGCAGGCTCGCGAGTCGTGTTCAACGCCGATGCCATTACACCCGGCAACGCCGCCGACGGTGTTGAGCTGTGTCCGCTCCCCGTGAGTGAACTGACCGATGGGGATCGGAACAAGCTGCTGCAAAACACGACGGGACTTGGAGCCATCGCCTCCCTTCTCAGACTCAATTTCGATGTGCTCGGCGAAGCACTGACGTTGCAGTTCCAACGGAAAGGCCAAGATGTGGTCGATCACAACTTGCGTGTTGCGCGTGCGGGTTTTGACTACGCGGCATCCAATTTCGGATCGTTCACCACAACGCCTCCCGTTGGCGAGCGTCCGCTTGCCGTTTGGACTGGCAACGATGCACTCGCTATGGGTGGTGCCAGCGCGGGTGTGAAATTTTATTGTGCCTACCCGATGAGTCCGTCTACGGGGGTGCTCCATTGGATGGCGAAGAATGGGCGCGACCTCAACATCATGGTGCGTCAGGTCGAGGACGAGATCGGGGTGGCAAACATGGCTATCGGCGCTGCCCACGCCGGTTGTCGCGCCATGTGCGCGACATCAGGAGGTGGCTTTGCGCTTATGACCGAGGCAATCGGCGCGGCGGCCATGATGGAAATCCCCGTGGTGTTCATAAACGTTCAGCGAGCAGGACCATCGACGGGTGTTCCAACAAAAACCGAACAGGGCGACCTGTGGCAGGCGCTTGGTGCCAGTCAAGGTGATTTCGAGCGATTTATCGTTGCCCCGCTGGATGCACTCGATGCGTTTCGAACGATGCCAGAACTCTTTAATCTGTGTGATCGATACCAGTGTCCCGGCATTGTTTTGTCAGACCTGTTGATCTCGGAGGGCACCTTCTCGGTACCACCGGAAGACATTGATATGCATCCGACGATCGATCGCGGAGAAACAGTAACTGAACCACAATCGCAAAACGGTTATCAGCGTTATGTCGATACCGCCAGCGGCATATCCCCGCGAGCGGCGCCGGGGCTGGAGGGGTACGTACACGTCGTCGCGACCGACGAGCACGACGAGGACGGTGTCCTCATCAGTGACGAATTCACAAACCCCGCCAAGCGGCGTCAGATGGTTGAAAAGCGTGCGCGGAAAGTTCGGGGCGTGGTTGACAGGATCTCGTCACCGGTGCTGGAAGGACCGGAAGATGCCGATGTGACGTTGGTGGCATTTGGCTCGACGTACGGGGTCATTCGGGAGGCACGTGAGCAGCTGGCCGAACGGGGTATCGCTGTGAATCAGCTACAGATCAAATGGATCATTCCATTTCACGGACCAGTGGTCATTGAAACGCTGGCGCGATCAAAACGTGTCGTGTTCGTTGAAAACAATTACTCGGGACAGTTCTATCGTTTTGTACGCAGCGAAACCGCGATTACTGCGCATGGCCACATCAGGAAGTACGATGGTGAGCCTTTCATGCCACACCATATTGTCGACGGTGTGATGAAGATGGTCGCCGGAGAAGTTGAGCAGTACGTCCCAGTCCACGAAATCACGGTTTGACGAGGTCCAAATGGGAGTCATCACGCCTGTAGAGAAAACGCGGCTCACGCCAAAAGATTTCAAAGGTAAGGTCGATCCGGATTGGTGTGTTGGATGCGGCGATTTTGGTGTCTTGCGAAGCGTACAAACGGCCTGTGTCAATCTCGAGCTTCAACCGCATGAGATTCTCGTCGTGAGCGGTATTGGGTGCTCGTCGAATTTTCCCGGGTATTTCAACGCATACGGTATGCACACGCTACATGGCAGGTCCCTTGCAGTTGCGACCGGCGCCAAGATGGCAAATCACGAATTAAATGTCATCGTCACCGGAGGAGACGGGGACGGTTATGGTATCGGCGGGAATCATTTTACTCATACCGCTCGACGGAACATCGATCTTACCTATGTCGTCATGAACAATCAGATCTATGGGCTGACCACCGGCCAGGTCTCACCGACCAGCCGACTTGGCATGAAGACCAAGAGTACGCCGTTTGGCAGTGTGGAGCGACCCATCAATCCGATAACGTCGGCAATCATGAACGGCGCTACGTTCGTTGCACGCGGGTTTAGCGGTGACCCGAAACATCTTGTGTCATTGCTCACCGCGGCAATTCGACATCGAGGCTTTGCGTTGGTTGATGTATTCAGCCCATGTGTAACGTTTAACCATGAAAACGATTTTCCATTTTTTAAGAAGCGGGTTAAGCGGTTGGAAGACGAAAACCACGATCCGTCGGATTGGAAGACGGCGTGTGAGAAGGCTATGGAGTGGGGAGATACGATCTATACCGGGTTGTTCTTTCGAACTGAAGGCACCCCGGCGCTCCATGAATTAGAACCGGTAGCCAAAGAGTGCGCAGTGGTGCAACGCCCGCTAGCCCTGACCAAAAAACAGAGCGACGCGGTCATCAGTCGTATGATGTGAAACCGTTTGGCACGTTTTTGGCAAATCTGATTAGTCAGGTCGAGTTTTACCAACGAATGACCGGAGGTTCGGAGATGTCATTTGCCGGTAGTCACCCCACTCGCGGGCATTTTTCGCAGGACGAGACAGACCGAATCAAAGAGTTGGCTGCCAAAGATGGTGCCAACCCTGCATGTCCCCGCTGTGGCGAGACGCTCACGTCCAACTTGCCCGCGGGCGGGCGTTGCAGCCGTCACGATGTCTGGGAGTTTCACTGCGAGGGTTGTCTTCAAAGCGCGGTCATCGAGGACGACCTATGAAATCGTCACGTCTGCGTTTCTGCGGGTCCTTCGAGAACTGAGTCTTCCATTGCGTGCCGTAGCGTACGGATAGCGTCGTCGCAGTCCCTGACGGTTGGATACATTGCGCCGACGGCCAATACTTTCCGAGCTGGTCCCATCAAGAAGTAGGTGAACTTGGAGTCTTTTGTTAAGTGATGTTTGAAACTGGCATCACTGGACGCCAAGCTCCGTGCCGCTTCCATGTTCCCTCGGCAATCAGCTGCCGTGGTGGCACCCTGGCTTGTGAGTAATACGTCCCCGCTGTAATCGTAGAGCCTGAAATAGTACAACCCGTCGCGGGCTCGAAAAATCTTTATTTTTGGCCTTGATGAAAGCAGAGATTCCAACAAGTCATCGCCGCGGTCCCGTCGCATGGCGTTTGTCACCTTTTTGAGTTCCGTCTCTGATGATTTTGTGTCACCAAGGCCTAAGGGTGTCGGGCCAAGGTATTTAAATCTGTGACGTATATCGCAAAACGCGTTCCAACCGGCATTTAGCTCATAAGGAGTCGAGAAACCTCAGGAGTTGCGCGCGATCGTGTTGGTTAAGGCCCTGAAAATGTGTTCGCGCCGTCGAGGCCTCGCCCCCGTGAGACATCACGGCCTCCGCGGGATTCGTGGCTCGGCCGTCATGAAGCAGAGTTGATCGGAACCGCAACCCCCAAAGTCGGGCAGTCCGGTATTCTGAGGGCCCCGCGTTTTCGCCACAAACGTCTGCAAGCTCAGCTCCCATGCCCCGCGTTTTCGCCACAAACGTCTGCAAGCTCAGGTCCCATATCGTGTAAAAGTAGATCGGAGTATAACGGTACCGGTTGTTCGTGAAGCGCCGAAACCGAGTGGGCGCCCGTCGCAAGCATCGGTGTATGGCAATCGGCACATCCTATGTCACGAAAAATCTGATCACCGCTTGTTACGCTGTCGCGGGCGGCCGTCGTGAGTTGCGTTTCGCGTGACGGAGCCGCAAGGTACCGACTGTAGTCCGTCAGGGCATTCAGCCCTCGATCGTCGATTTCAGGATCTTGCATCGGGTCGGTCAATGGATCGAGCGTAATCCCGTTCAACGTCTCTTCCATGGGATGCGCCACGGTTGTCAATCCAAGTTCGAAGCGAAGCGCCGTGTCCACGAAATCTCGGATGGTTGCGATTTCACCCTTTCGGCCAAAGCGCCCTACTCTTCCCGCCGCTGTCCGTCCAACCCGACCAGAAACACCGTTGCCATCGACGTCGTCGGGGTCGGCATACCGTAACAGCGTCTCGTCGAGAATTGCTTCTACCAGACCCAAGCCAAACAAGGACGGTGCGGTGACGGACACGGTGTCCGTTGCCGTTCGTGGAATCTGTTCCGCCTCGATGCCCATGGCTTGGAGCAAAGGAGTTGCACGTCGTTGAACATTGTCACCCCCAAGACTTTCCAACAGGTCGCAGGCCCCGTTGGTGAAACGCGTGGCCTTACGAACCAGTGGCGGTCCCGAACCACCGCTGGCGGGAACGTCATGACACGATACGCAACGCGGTTCGTTGAACAACGGGCCGAGCCCTTCTTCCGGTGTCGTGAGTCGATCGAAGAGTGCTTTGCCGAAGAGGAAGCGACCCAATTCGGATTCCGTCAGGTTGCCCAGGGCGGTGCCCGGTTCTCCCATAACCGTGTTGGAAGCGTCGCCGCGACACGCAAGTCCCCACAGTATTGCGAAGACCGCGCAACGCCGGAGTGGAGGTTTACGGATTATCCACCGAGCCAACGGCGGCGGCCCCGGCTTGCAGCCGGAGAGCCATCTGAACGCTGGCGGCGAGTGCGCGGGGATCGATTTCCCACTGCACACCTTCGAGGATATGAGCCGCTAGGAACGGCGGGAGAGGAGTCATCTGTTTTTGTCGCGACACGGCAGCGTCCAAATATCCGTTGACAAGGCGTGACGCGTTTTCGTTGGGATTTGGTCCCGACGCCAACACCGAATCCGGCAGAATGCCAAGCCGGGTCCACAGACTTACCAATTCGCGGTGGTAGGAATCGATCACCGCGGCCACGACGCTGTCACTGATGTGCATCCCGGCGCTGTCGACTTTCGCGGCCATGATCTCTTGTAACGCAACACCAACCGCGAATGCCGACAGTGGTTCCGCACCGCCGACTGTCATATCCCTGTGTGTGTCCGGGGAGAGCATCCGGAGGTACTTAGCGAATCTGGCGGACGTAACCTTCCCGCCGTCATACGTCACCAGCGCATCGTTCGCATTGTGATTGCCAAATGGCGCGGTGGCGATGTCACGCAGTCTGATGGCCGTCTGACGATTGGCACGAACATTTAGCGCCGTCGTGAGTGTGGCGTTATACGTGGAATCAAAACGCGCGCGCAATTCCTGTTCAACAAATTGGGTAAACTGTCCGCGAACGTCCTCGAGGCGGGGACGGAAGATGATGTGGTAGCCAAACTGTGTTTCGACGACGGGGGAGATCGAACCAGGGTTGAGGGCGTACGCAGCGTTTTCAAAACGCGGCAGCGCGACGCCTCGTCGCAAGACGCCGAGGTTGCCGTTATCCGCGATCGCGATTGAATCGTCGCTAAGGGCGTTTGCATTGTCCCACCCACCACCATTGCGGAGTCCTTCTCGAATCGCTTCGGCCGCCGCCCGTTGTTCACGTCGTTGCTCGATGGAAGAACCGGCTGGGACCGACTTGAGCACGTGCGCGACGATACGATCTTCGCCGGCCCTGTAGGCGCTATCCACCGTGGCGGGGGTCACGAGCAGTGTTTCTTGCGCCAAAGAGTCACGGAAACGCGCAATCGAAAGCTGTTGCAGGTTGAGCCACATCGCTTCGCGGACAAATGAACTGTCCCACAGGGAGTCTCCATTTGCCAATCGGTGGGCAAACGCCGCCACGTCCACCCAGTACCGGGCGAGTTCCTGGCCGACCTCTTCGGTGAGTGGCAATGGTTGCCCCAAGACCATCAGCTCTGCCAGCCGACGGACGGGCAATTCCTGATCTTCCATTCGGGCCACCACCTGCGGATGGGCGCTAAACGCTTCGGTGCATCCCACCAGAAGCAACGGGAAGATGAGGGCTCTTAACTGCATCGATTCCTCTTGGTTAAACGAAACGTATTGTCGCCGCGGGGAGGGTGTTGGGCAATCCCCACGTTGCGGCGCCCTACGACAGGCGGATGTGATACCCCCGTTTTAGCCGTCCGTTTCGAACGAATATGCCTTCTGGCGCACAACGACTCGGTCCGTCTCTCGGGCTTTGTCGGGGACCGGCGTTTTGCATAGTTCGTAGTAGTCCTGGGCGCACGCCCGAAATAACTGAAGGTTGAACGGCCCCGAGTATGCGGCGGGCGCCGATATGATGAGGTTGGATTCTTCGGTGTTGCGCGGATGTTGAACGAGGCAGGTCAAATCGTTGTGTCGGGTGCCGTCAATCATTAGCGAAAACGACAGCACCGCGTAATGGAATGACGTTTTGTGTGACAGGCTTTTGGGATTGTGTCGGCACCGCTCGAATACCACTTCTACTCGCATGGTTGTTTCCTTTATAAGGGCCACTCCCTGTTTTTCCACGGATTCGAAACTCAGCGTAATCCGCCGGCGCGGATGTAACATCGATGCTGCGCCGAGCATCTGATCATTACTGAACGGCGTGGTGGTAGGACGCTTCCCGTTTCGGGCTAACCCGTTTTTTGGTACGGTTAGCCGCCCAACGTTGATGCCCTGCCGCGGCGAGCATTTCGCCCGAATGGGCAGAGGCCGACATGGTCATGGAAATAGGGTCGCGCACCGGGCGCCGGACGCTGCTCTCGGGCACGCGGGC
>JAZDDD010000289.1:0-2590 GCA_036679545.1 Gemmatimonadota bacterium
GGTACCAAGAAGCGTGCAGGAGACAATAGTGGAAACTTTGGTCTCGGCCAATAAACTCGCAAAACACTACAAGGACGTTGTTGCATTGAACGACGTCAGCTTTGTCATTTCCGACGGAGTCACCGGCATTCTTGGAGAGAACGGAGCGGGGAAGAGCACGGCCATCAAGATATTCCTAGGGTTGCTTCAACCTACGTCCGGCTCGGCAACTGTCCTCGGCGAGAACGCCTCCGAAAGCGTCAGCGTGCGCTCGAGGCTCGGGTATATGCCGGAGCATGACTGCCTGCCCAGCAATGTAAGCGCCGCCGAATTTCTTACGCACATGGCAGAGGTGAGTGGTCTTCCGCCATCACGCGCTCGGACGCGCGCCGCCGATACATTGCGGCACGCAGGTCTGTTCGAAGAACGTTACCGGGCAATGTCTGGTTACTCGACCGGCATGAAGCAACGAGTTAAGCTCGCCCAAGCATTGGTGCACGATCCCCGGATGATCTTTCTCGACGAACCGACCGCAGGACTCGATCCGGCTGGACGGGAGGAGATGCTCGACCTGGTGCGAAGGACACACCGCGAGTTCGGTATCAGTATCCTTTTTTCATCGCACTTGATGGCCGATGTTGAACGCACGTGCGACCGGATCATTGTGTTGCAGGGTGGTAATGTTGTGCAGTCCGGAGAAGTCAGTCACTTCACAAGCGAGACCGAGACCGTCTTCATTGAAGTCGATTCCAATCACGAACGTCTAATTGCCGCGTTAGAAGAACGCGGTGTTGTGGTGACTGCCGCCGGTAACGGGTTCAACATCGAAGGCGCCAATGAAACCGTTTACAATCATGTTCGGGACGCACTCGTCAGCGCGGAGGCACCGTTGCGCAGGATGGCGCCCCGACGCCGCGCACTCGCCGAGCTTTTCGCACGGGACGGCGACGACGACATGCGCGAAACGACGATATGAAGACGGAAGTGTCACTACCCCCTGAGGTCGCGACCGGCGCTGAAGGCACCGTCTTTGATATCGGGTATCAGACGTACGCAGGTCCTCGCGAGGGACGGAATCGTGCGCGGTTCGCCGTATTCAAGGACGGTGTACGGATCGCGCTTGGTCTCGGTCGGGGCGCCCGCGCCAAAATATTGCCGTGGGCGTTCCTTGCGGTGTTGGTGGGGATCGCGTTCATCATGGCTCTCGTCATCGGGGCGGTCTTTCGCTTCGGGGGTGATGCCGGTCTAGCCGATCAACTGAATTTGCCAAACCATTCTGATTTCTACGGCATCGCGTCGATCTTCTTCTTTGTTTTTGCTTCAGTCGTTGCGCCAGAATTACTGTGCCCCGATCGTCGAGATGGTGTGATCAATCTGTATCTTGTTCGGCCGCTGACCGGTTCGGATTATATCATCGCTCGATGGTGTGCCTTTCTGGTCGTGACGTTGGCGGTGGCCTGGCTTCCGCAGTTCGTTTTGTTGATCGGTTTGACAATGGGTAATCCTGAACCCGTCGATTACTTCAAGGCGAACTGGCTCGATATCCCGAGGATCTTTGTGGCAGGTGCGGCGATTGCCGCATACACGACAACGCTTGCTATGCTCGTCGCCGGGTTTACAAACCGCCGTGCATACGCGGCCGTCTTTCTTGTCGGTTTGTTTATCGTCACAACGCCGTTCACGACCGGGTTGGCCATGGAAATCGGCGGTACGGCGGGTCAGTGGATCTCGATGTTCAACCTGAGCAACATCCCGGTACACGTGAACGATCTGATCTTCGGCGAAGTCAGCGAAATCACCAGCGCCGCACCCGCCGGCGAACTCCCGGCAGCCATGCTCGTTGGATGGTATTTCCTGTGGGTCGTCGTTCCTGGTGTCATACTCTGGGCACGTTACCGGAGGCTAACGCCATGACGGCCAGTGGAACGTCGGTCATTCGCGTCGATCACGTATCGCGGTGGTTTGGAAGCGTGGTCGCTGTAAGCGACGTGACGTTTGACATCAAGCCTGGTATTACGGGATTGTTGGGCCCCAACGGTGCGGGCAAAACCACATTGCTCCGGATGATGACCGGACTCGCCGAGGTATCTGACGGTACCGTCACGATGTTTGGAGAACCGGTTCGCGACAACCCGCCGCTCTACAAGCGGATCGGTGTCATGTCGGAACACGAAACAATCTATTCGTTCATGAAGGGCCGGGCGTTTGTCAAGATGATGGGTCGTCTCCGCGGTGTAAAATATCTCGAAGCGGCGGTGGACAGGGCAATCGACCTGGTGGACCTTGCCGATGCTGCGCACCGTCCAATGGGTACGTACTCCAGGGGCATGCGTCAGCGGATGCGACTCGCGGCAACCCTGGTCCACGATCCGGATGTTCTCATTCTCGACGAGCCCCTGAACGGCGCCGACCCGCGGCAACGCGTACACTTCCAAAGTTTGTTGCGAAAGTTGGCGGCCGACGGCAGGACAATCGTGCTGTCGTCACATATCCTGGAAGAAGTCGAGCAAATCGCCGATACCGTGCTGCTCATCGTCAATGGCAAGCTGGCAGCGTCTGGCGGTTTCCGAGCTATTCGTGCCGCGTTGGACAAGAGGCCTTACCACGTACG
>JAZDDD010000029.1:0-2440 GCA_036679545.1 Gemmatimonadota bacterium
GCAAAACCCACTGCTGCCACAAGTGCTAGCGGGGCCCCAATCAAGCTGGTGCGCCGTAACCATGTCAAACGCCTCATTAGTCTGACCTCCATATGAGAGTACGCCGGATTCTGATGCCCGGCTCCATATGGTGTACGACACGACGTGCCAACCGGATTGGGGTCACGACGGATCTCACCGGACCAAACTGATGCTAGATGCCGGACGTACTCTTATTTGGAAGGATTTGGTGTAACTGCCGGTGGAGACTTAGATTGTGTTATGGGCCTCAGCACTCTTATCGCGTGACCAAAATAGATTCAACGCAACGACGCGACGCTGGCGGCGCGTGACGACCACCCGGACACACCGGCCCGACGTTGCGCTGATCGAGCGGATGGCGGACGGCGACGAATCAGCACTCCGAACGCTGTACATTCGCTTTTCGCCCGCGCTTCAGGCCGTGACTTACCGCATCCTTCAGGACCGGGCCGACACCGAAGAGGTGGTGGCGGAATCGTTTGCCCAAGCTTGGCGTGAAGCAGTCCGTTTCCACGGCAACCGAGGCTCTGTTGCAGCGTGGCTCACCACGATCGCACGTAGCCGAGCGATTGACGCCGTCCGTGCAAGACGGCGGCGGGAGGAAATGACGGACAGGGCGTCTCAGACAGCCCCTGACATCGCGCCCGGTTTGGGTACGGAGATTGAAACCGCGGACGAGCGCGCCGAAGCCAATGAACGCCGTACGCATGTGCGCCACGCAATGTCCGTGCTTTCCCACGAACAACGCCAGGCAATCGAACTCGCCTTCTTTGATGGCCGTTCTCACTCCGAGATCGCGACACAGCTGGATGTACCCTTGGGAACCATCAAAACCCGTATACGGTCAGGGATGCAACGATTGCGGGATGGACTGCGTCACCTTTTCGCAGATATGACCAATGAGTAAAACCATGCGGCCGGATATGAACGAATTAGCGGCGGCCTACGTCTTGGGTGCACTCGATCCGGATGAACGGCGTGCATTTGAAATCGAACTCGCAACATCGGGCACACTGCGCAACGAAGTCGCCGAATACCGAGAAGTCGCCGCCCTGCTCGCGGAGGACATCACCGAGACGCAACCCGATGAAATCATCTGGGCGCGAGTGCGTGAAAAGGTTGCAGCCTCCAAACACAACGTCACACAAACCGATTCGATAAAGAAGCGCCCGCAACAATTGTTGGCATGGGGCCTAGCGGCCGCCGCCGCAGCAGTTGCCATTGCCTTTGCATTTCGAGCGAATGACGTCCAACAGCAACTGACGATGTCGTCTGATGCCCTCAATGTGGCGAACGCCCAAATTGCAGCACAAGACGAGCTGTTGAGCAACATCCTCTCCACAACAACAGAACAGTTCGTACTTACCTCAACGGGGGCCACGGATCCCGGTCTGCGTGTTTTCTGGAATCGACAGGACAACGTCATGATATTGCACGCCTTCGAACTGCCGCCACCGGCTGCCGATCGTGTGTACCAGCTCTGGTTCATTCAGGACGACGGTGTCGTCATCCCATCTCTGACTTTCAACACAACATCCGACGGTCGGAGCGTTCTGCGTGTTCCGGGACCATCAGATCCGGCGCGGTTGAGCCAAGCCGCTGTGTCGATCGAGCCAATTGGCGGATCGCAGCAACCAACGGGAAATATCGTTTTGGCCGGTGCAGTGGGAGGCCAGTAGGCGGTATGGCGGTATGGCGGTATGGCGGTAGGTTAATCTAGGGCGCCGATTGCTTCCACAGTTCGTTCCCACTCTGCAGTGATTTTGGTTAGTTCGTTTTGAAGAACGTTGCGTTCTTCTTCTAACGCGCGCACTTCCTCGGCTGGTGTTCGTTCATAGTAGTCTGGTTGACAGAAGGTTGTGTCAATCTCTTCAATGCGGGACTCCGCGGCTTCGACGCGGGTTGTGAGTCGATCATGACGCTCTTGTAATTTCTTTCTTCGTTTTTTAGGATCACCACTTGGCACCGACGTTTTGGGGCGTTCGCTGTTCCGCGAGACCTTTGCACCGTCGCGTCGTTTTTCTTTTCGTGCCTTGAGGACCACTCGATCGACATCTAAGTGGTCATCGCCACAGGAGTGAACATATTCCTCATACGTACCTTGATAGTCGCGAATCCCATCCGGCGTGATCTCGACAACACGGGTGGCAAGCTGGCCAACAAACCAACGATCATGTGACACGAGTATGAGTGTTCCGGTGTAAGCCTTCAGACCCTTGACGAGTGCTTCAATTGACTCCAGGTCCAAATGGTTCGTCGGTTCGTCCAGTACGAGGACATTCGGTTTCTGAAGTATCAACTTGCAGAAGACGAGTCGGGCGGCCTCACCACCTGACAGCGTGCTCAAACGCTTTTTTGCCTCGTCACCGGAAAAAAGCATCAGAGCCATGCGTCCTCGTACATATCCGATGTCTTTTCC
>JAZDDD010000290.1:0-2550 GCA_036679545.1 Gemmatimonadota bacterium
CCGCCCACCGCCATGCAATTCCATCCACTTTTTGCAAAAAAACTTTTCGCGGGCGCGATAAAAAAGTCCTCCGGCAACGAATAGGAGAAGGTAAGGAATTACTTCTTCATTCGCACGCACAGAGGACACCCTGATGGTAGCCCATGTTTCCGACCCCGGCCAGTTGCCGCTGATCCAATTCGTCGAATCCGACGACCTCGCTTTGCACGATCAACCCGACGTCCTTTGGTTCGACGTGCTACAAGACCTGGATTACCATCTCTTTCAAACCACCGCCGCCCACTACTACGAACGCCTCTGGCAGTTCAACCAGCAGCAGTTCCAGCAGCGAAATGACCGTCGACAAAACTCGCCTCCCCCCAACGAGGAAACCCAAACCCAAGCCACTCAGCGGCTGATCTTTTCCCGATCCACGCTCGACCCGAACGCCGCAGTGCTCTATCAACTGCCCGAACTTCCGACGCCCGAAATTCGCATCCGGCCAGAAAGCCTCCACCCCAACATCACTCCGCCCCGCTTCGCCGGACGACCGCCCAAATGCTTCTTCGCCTTGGCGAACAGTTTTCTCGGATTGATGCTCGCCGGAGAGCCGCCCGAACCGGAGTTCGTCCATAAGAAGCTCTGCGAAAACCCCGCCTTCGCCCGCACCTGTGGCTTCACCGTGGGCCGCCCAGGACAACCGCCTCGCCGAACCGACATTCCCAGCCTCCGCAAACTGCAACAGTTCGACCAGATCATGACCGACAACAGCTTGTGGGCCGAACTGGCGTTGGACCGAGTCGCCGACAATTTGCGAAGGGGCGTGGTGTGAGCCGAATCCACCGTCGTGCATGACACGACCCATTATCACGCTTACTCGACGATGAAGGTTGTGGAATTGGACCCGACCGTCGCGGAAACACCCGTGGCAACCGAAACGTCACGGGCAACGGAAACGTCATCGGCAACGGACACTCAAGCGACCGCCGACACTCCCACTTCCCCGCAGCCGCTTCGGGTCACGGTGGGTGGACCAACGGGCACGGTGTGCCACGTTCCGGTTGTGCGAGTTCCACTCCACACGTTGGATGAAGAGGCACAAGGGAAGTATTGGAAAATCAAGGCGGCGGAAGCGGCGGACACACAACCGGCCGACACACAATCCGCTGACACACAATCCGCTGACACACAATCCGCTGACACACAATCCGCTGACACACAATCCGCTGACACACAATCCGCTGACACACAATCCACTGACACACAATCCACTGACACACAATCCACTGACACACAATCCACTGACACACAATCCACTGACACACAACCGAAAGCAAGCGGCCTCAAGGCCAAAGCGAAGAAGCCGAAAGCAAGCGACCCCAAGGCCAAAGCGAAGAAGCCGAAAAAGCCGTCGAAAAAGAAACGCAAGTCGCATCCGCGGACGACCAAGAACTGTCGCTGCGCCGACCGCGAGCGTTGCGACCACCCGTGGATCAACGCCGACGAAGGCGCGGGCACGGTGGTCAAAAGCACAGGCAAGATGTACTGGGCTCACAAGGCTTCGACCTTGGGCTTCGCCAATCAGGAAGTGCTGCTGGACGCGGTGGCGCTCAACGACGCGGCCAGTCACGACTCGAAAAGTCTGGTTCCGCACCTGAGCCGCTTGTTGGCTCGGCATCCGGACTTGAAGGGCGTGGTGAGGCGGGTGTTAGACGACGGGGCGGCGGACGATCCGAAGCTGAAGTCTCAGATCAAGGAGACGTTGGACATCCAGTTGCTGGCTCCGATCAATCCTCGTCGCCGAGGCCCGATTCGCAACGACTTGCCGCGTGGGATCGACCACTTGACGCCGCGTGGCGTGCCGGTGTGCCAGGCCGGTTTCCCGTTTAAATTGCTAGGCTTCCGGCGGGCCACCGAGCATTTCATTTTCACCGCGCCCGAGGCTGCGTCGGGCGAGTCGGTCTGTTTGCAGTGTGCGTTGCGGTCCGGCTGTTATCGGGGTCAGTCGGGCGGTCGTCGCGTGACGATCAAGGCGGATCGGTTGCCGTGGCTGGACCGGGAATTTCCGCAACTTTCCAAGCGTTTCGCCAAGGCGATGGCCCGTCGCACGGGGATCGAGCGGATTCACAAGTTGATGAAGTTCGACCACGGCGACGACCGTTTAACGAAGCGGGGCACGTCGTCGTTCCAAGCCCGTTTGGACAAGACGCTGCTGGCGATGCACGTGCTGTTGGCCCATGAGGGCTAAGCGACGATTTTCGTCGTCATCGGAGAGTCTGTTTTCCGCCTGCCCAGGGGTTGCTGCGCGCGGGGTTCGTTCGAGTCGCCGTTTTTCTTTCCCCGCGACTGCCCCTCGCCATTTTTTCCTCCGTTTCGCTGTTGCTCGCCCCCGCTCTAGCTGTCGCGAATAACCTCAGCTAATTCATGCGTAGGCTCATGATTGAGCGCGGGTAGGTTATTCAATCTTAGTAAAAAAATACTAAACGCTCATGGCCTTGACATGGTTTTTCGGATTGGTCTAATATCCGTTTCCTCTCCTCCAAAGCGGCGCCCCACCTCCCTTTTCAATAT
>JAZDDD010000291.1:0-5313 GCA_036679545.1 Gemmatimonadota bacterium
CGACGCCACGGTTTTTCCAGACTACTTTCGCAGCGCAACGCCTGAAACCGAATTAGGTGAACTGAAGATTGGAAGCCGACCGCAACGACGAGCGTCTGGTAACGGTGTGATGTCACTTCGCGCCATCCCCTGGGTATTTGCATGGACCCAGACGCGGCTCATGCTTCCGGCATGGCTCGGTGTGGAAGAAGCCATCGATCAAAGTATTGATGAAGGCCGCACGCATCAGTTGCGGGATATGTACGATGAATGGCCTTTTTTCCGATCGACACTGGACCTCATCGAGATGGTGCTAGCTAAGGCATCCCCGGATGTGGCCGCAGAGTACGACGCCATCCTGGTTACTGAGACCCTTGCACCCTTTGGCGAGGAATTGCGACACAAACTCGGTCGTGCGGTCAACGCCGTGCTCGCCGTGACCGGTCATCGTTGGTTACTGGAACACAATCCGGTGCTGGAGCGTTCGATTGAGGTTCGGAACCCTTACGTCGATCCGATCAATCTGGTGCAAGTCGAATTGTTGCGACGACTCCGTGCGAGTGGTGCGGACAAGGATCTTTTGGATGCGTTGTTGATCACGGTCAACGGTATTGCGGCGGGAATGCGGAATACGGGTTAATCCGGTGCCCGTGTTATGACCCAACGACTTGTAAACGTGGTTGGCTAGGCCGCACCGGTCGTTGTCGCTGTTTTCTACGATCCTTCACTTCCAGAACCGTTTTGTCTTCTTCCGGACGAGACTTTGCACGAAGCCAAAGTTCCGTTTGTATGGTGCGATACAAAGAGAGGGCCAACTTTTCATTCCCACGGCGGCGGTATTTGCGTACCGCTATCTCCAAGGAATTGGGCCGCACGATACCCGCACGCGTCAATTCCATGGCGCTGGGATCCTGCAGAACGGTCGATATTCCATAGTTGAGCACCCGTTGCACGTATCGTGACGGTGCGGCCGGGCCAAACATTTCCGGACGCGGCGCTTCGGCGGGTAACAAGCCACGCAGCGCATGTCGCAACACACGCCCCGCATCGGCCCGATCGATTGGTGGGCGACCAGTCATGAATTCGACGATACGTCGGTCAAACAGCGGGAACCGAACTTCGATACCGTTGGCCAGACCAAGTGTGTGGATGGCGCTGAAGAGGCGACCGTTTGCCGGCGTCGTTAACGTCCACAGTAACTCATACGCTGCATGGGTGGTCCCAACAGGACGAATAGCACGGTAACGGGCACGGTCTCCCAGCTGATGTTTCCGCGCAAATCGTCGATCAATCCAATCGGGAATACGATCCGCAAGGTAGTGCCGCACACTATCGCGCCGACGGAACCAGAATCCTTCCCTCGGACTAACCGGCAAATATGGATGCAACGACCAGCGGAGGAAGTCGCGAACGCCGTGTCCGGCAACACGGCGATGCCGCATGAGATTGATCCACCGACCTCTGGAAAGATAGTCGGCCAACAAAATGGCGGACCCTACAAACAAACGGTCACCGCCCACACCATCGATCATGACACGCGCACCGGTCGTACGACATGCGCGGGTCAGAGCACTGGTATGACTTTCGAAACCCAAAACCAAGGGATCATGCTGGCTCGTTGGATCCTCCAGCGTGAGCGCCGTATCCTTGTCAATCCAATGGATGGCCGTATTCCAGTGCGCGGCAGTCTTCTTGGCAGACTTACCGCCGTTTCCTGATGGGATCGATACCGGCACCAGCCTACCTGGGTCCGTTCCGTTCCTCGATAGTACGTGTTGTCCAAGGCCAAATGCCGCGTAGGACGGCCAATCACCATTCAAACCGAGCGCGGCACGATTCGAAGACGGCATGCGTTCCTCTACGGCTGAACACAACATTTCTCGGAGTTGTTCGGACGCGGATCGCAGACTCTCATGGCCTGACCGGATTGACGGGCGCCAATACCGCGTCAAAACCGTACTTCCATCCGATCGGCCTTTGAGCACGTGGCCGGCCGGCACAGTGTCCAAACCGCGGTAACATGTCGCCAGGCTTGCGGAGCTATGGAGTCCAGCCGCAGCCTCGGCAATTGCCGCAAAGTCTAAATCTCGACGGCAATCGGGATGTGAGAGGATGGCGCCCACACTTGAAGCAACGACCGTAGCACCACCCAATTGTGCAAGATACAGAGGACGAGCACCAGCAAAGTCACGTGCGCAAAGAAAGTCGTTCGAACGACGATCCAACACGATGAACGCGAAATCGCCTTCGAGATGCTCGACACAATCGGCACCCCAGGCGCGAAACGCGGCGAGGATTAAGCGACTTGGAGTATCGGACTCAACGGGTAATCCCGCGGCGGCGAGCTTACGTTTGAGGTCGTCGGTGTAATAGAGCGTCGCGTCAGCGGCAACCACATACCCATCGGTTTCGACGACGGTAACATGACCGCTGAACTCTGCTTCGGTTTCCCACGGATGTCGGGTGATCCCCAAAACGGATGAGTGATTTCGCCATAAACCTTGTGTATCGGAGCCCCGGTCATTCATCGCGTTTAGCATGCGTCGAACTTGTTGATTCGACGGTAGGCGATCGACACCAAAAATTCCAAGGACACCACTCATCCCGGTTGATCTCCCTCTGGCCCTGGTAAATATGTGAACGGGTTTGGCAAGCTAACCACTGCCCTTAGGGGGCAGGGAGTATGCCAAGCGACATTTAATGACTAGTATCGCGACATATTTTTCCGCATTTAGTATAACTAGTTTACCAGCAGCACTTTATGCCGGAATAAGAGGGTCGAGAAATTGTCGTGTTGTCCCAGCCAGCACGGGGAATTTGTAACTGCCGTACCTACGCTACGGTGACGCATGTCACATTGTAACAACGAGTCTCAGGGAGGCGATGTCCAAGCATATGCAAATGCTTTTCGCCCAATGACGTCACGTTTCTAAAAGACTATGACAAGTGCGACCGTGAAAACGCTGTCTATCTTTTCCAACTCAGAAAGAACCGTATTACCGAGGTCCACGCCGCCTTCCAGCAACGGGATGTCTAAGAAGGAAGGTTGATTGTCAAACAGGATCTGTGCGCTGGTCTTGAGGGCCAGCTGCGAACTCATCGCCACGGTAAGTGAGTTCGTCCAATCACCGCGGATATCGTCCGTGTTTTTGAGATTCTCGTCGACGACAAGCTTGCTGGCAAAAGTCGAGTTGTCGGTTACAGACTTCTGAAGGTCGTATGTAAATCGGGCACCCCCAAACCTATCGGTTGGGCCCACCGCAACGTTGTCCTGCACAGTATATGTGCCACCGATGTCCGTTCGGAACTCAAAGTCATCGGTGTCCGACCACTGCCGCCCGAGACCTGACACAAAAGTGAGCCGATTATCGATGCCAGAGAAAGTGTTCCGGCTCCAATCGGAACCGGCAAACCAGTATGCCGATTCACTAATAGCGATATCGTAGCGTCCCTTTGCGAAGTAGCTTTCCGCCGTCACCTGGCTTTCTGACGTTTCCGTGACCGTAAAGGTCGCCGTTGTCCCGTTTGCGATACGGGTTTCGATGGTCGATTGCGTCCGAATCCCGCCTATCTCCAACGACAGCTTCGACCTTCCGCCCTCGGCGCTCAGTGTATTCTTCAACCCCAAGGTATTGGTGGAAGCGTTCCCCGCGGTCCAGACAAAACTGAGTTCGGCTGCGTCTGCCCACGTCCATCCTGTGTCCTGGGCCATCAGCGCAGTGGGGCTCGAGGCAAACGTGGCGAAGACCAAGGCGGACAGTACTTTAGGTAGATGCTTCACGGTGTGTTTCGGCCTCCTGGAGATCTCACAGAAATGCCCGGGACAACCGCGCGGGCAAATATCGATGGGAACGTAGTTGGAATTCCAGACCCGTCAACTGGACCAGACCGGACGTGGATCACAGGTATTGCCAGGCACAAAGAGCGACTTTGGGAGGTTGTAGTGTTCGGCAGCGTACTGGCAACAAACACCGGTTGGGTTGCCAACCCGGTCAGACCGTGACAAAACACCGGACGTCTTTCTTAGGGAGGTTTGTGTGAAGAGTTTTTCGTTCAGAAGTTTCGTGTTGCTTGGCACAGCTGTTGTCGTGACCTCGTGTGGAGGCGAAGACGTGATTGCGCCGCCGCCCTCACCACCGATACTGACCCTGGCCGTGGCACCGGATAGTACCGCGGTCGTGGCGGGCGGAACGGTCCAGATGACCGCCACCGTCACCGACGAAAACAACAACCCGGTGAGCGGTGAAACCATCATTTGGTCAACGTCGGACGTCGCCATCGCAGCGGTCGATGCCACCACCGGATTGGTAACCGGGGTAGCCGCCGGGACAGCCACCATTACGGCCACTAACGGCACCGTAACCGCAACGGGTAACGTCACCGTGGTTGCTTCCGCGGCGTTTGCGGCGGATGTACTGCCGATATTCACGGCCAATTGCGCGGTCTCGGGTTGCCATGTCGCGCCGACACCGCCACAAGATATGGACTTGGGCGCCGCCGTGGCATTTGCCAACATCGTCGGTATCCCATCGATGCAAAGTGGACTGGACCGCATCGAACCGGGCAACCCTGACGCCAGCTATCTCATTCACAAACTCCGGGGAACGCAAATTGAGGCCGGCGGATCGGGTCTCCAAATGCCACGGAACCGAACTCCGCTGACGTCGGATCTAATCAACACGATCATCGCATGGACGAGGAGTGGAGCACCTAACAACTGAACCCCGGGGTTGTGCAGGGACAATGCTGCGATCACACCGAGAAACGCGCCGACAAATGCCGGCGCGTTTTCTCGTGAGTTTCGGTGTATCCATATTCATGCGCAAGAACGAGCGAAGTTGTCCACCAACGTGTCAGTACAACCCCAACCACGGTGAAAAAAGACCAGGTGTTACACTCGCGCCTTACGGTATGAGGACGGAGGGTCGAGGTCGCAACATAAACAGCCCCTCATTCATACTCGTGACAACCACCGTTCCGCTCTCGAAGAACGGATAAACGGTCCACGCGCCACTGAACCCGGGAGGATTCCCATCGTATGGCGTGGTGTCAAAGAAACCAACCTCAACCGGCTCTTCGGGATTGGTGATATCGATAACACGCATACCGGCCTGATAGTTGGCCTGATACATTCGGTTGCCTTTGACAAACAAGTTATGATCTGTGGCTCCATCGGGGCCAAGGTATTCACCTACGAGAATCGGGTCGTCCAGTTCAGCCACGTCCCATATCATGGTGCGTGTGCGATTCGCCTGCCCCACGAGTTCGTCCAGTTCGTCGTCTAAATAGAAGTAACGTTGATCATCGGTGAGCCAACCTTGATGGACATAGGAA
>JAZDDD010000292.1:0-3211 GCA_036679545.1 Gemmatimonadota bacterium
CAACCCCAAACGCCCGCACCCCACCGCAACGTCCAGGCACCCTTAGCGCAGGCGAGCGCCAGTAGCCCCGAACAGAACACCGGCCAACCAGCTTACGGTGATTTTAGACTTGTTTCACGTGAAACTAAAGGCGATTGCGGCGGCGCGCGCGTTGCGCATCAAGCCGCGCAGCCAATCTTTGGTTCGATGGCGTCTACGTTGCACCGGCGGTCCGCCGGCCGGCGGACCACTTCAGTACCTCAGAAATGAGGTTCTGTAGATCACTGGGCGATACACCAGGAATCCGACCAGCCTGAGCCAACGACCCAGGGCGCACTTCGTCGAGCTTCTGACGAGCCTCCGTACTTAAGCTCGAAAGTCCGAGGTACGGCAGGCCATCCGGAAGAACGAAGTTCGCCAATTCAGACAGCTTCTGGGCAGCTTCCTTCTCACGAGCTATGTACCCAGCATATTTCAACTCAACTTGAACCGACACCCACGCATCGTCTGGTACAGTGAGACGCCGGTCCGAACCGGTACAACCGAACAAAGCCTTCAGTTCGGCGGCAGGCCTCTTGGCGAGATCCATAAGTCTTTGTGGCTCAGTGATTTGCGTCTCACCGATTGCGGTCAGATACTCCGCCACATCGGTCGGTCTCACGACTTCTTCCATCGCAGCACTACGCACCCGCGCCTCCGCGTCCAAACGAGAGGCCAATACCGCCCTCTCTTCCTCCCGCAGCAAACCAAGGTCGGACGCGAGCGGGCCAAACCTTTTCAACGCGTTGTCCTGACGGAGTAGTAATCGATACTCCGCTCTTGAGGTAAAGAGTCGGTACGGCTCGTCAACGCCACGTGTAATCAAGTCGTCCACCAGAACCCCGATGTAACCGGTGTCTCTCGTTATTACGACCGGCTCCTCGTCGCGGACCCTACGCACTGCATTGATGCCGGCCACCACACCCTGCCCTGCAGCTTCTTCGTATCCAGTCGTGCCGTTGATTTGGCCCGCAAAGAAAAGACCTTCAAGACACTTAACCTCAAGCCACGGCGTAAGTTGCTGAGGCGGGTAATAGTCGTACTCAATGGCGTAACCGGCGCGAGTCATCTCCGCTCGCTCCAGACCCGGGATGGATCGCAAGAAATCCCGTTGCACACGAACCGGCAAAGACGTGGACAATCCGTTTACATACAACTCCGAGGTATCTAACCCCTCCGGCTCGAGAAAAACTTGATGACTCTTGGCGTCTGGAAACTTTACAATTTTGTCCTCGACTGACGGACAGTACCTCGGGCCACGACCGGCAATCTCCCCCCCGTACAAAGCTGACTCCTGGAGATTTTCCTGAATGATTTCCTTGAGTTCGTCTCCTGCCCACGTGATCCAACACGGTCGCTGCGCAGGCCGTTCTACTGTTTCGTATTGGGCAAATCGGTAATCGTCAGCATCGCCGTCCTGACGTTCGACACGCGAATAATCGACGGTCCTGCCGTCGATCCTCGGCGGCGTTCCGGTCTTGAAACGACCGACCTTGAGCCCCAGTGACTCGAGTTGCTCCGCGATGTCCACCACGGCGGCATCGCCGGCCCGCCCAGCAGATACGCGTGTATCCCGACCAACGTGGATTTTTCCCCTTAGAAACGTGCCGGCCGTCAAGATCACAGCCGAAGCACGGATTTCACTGCCATCCAGAGTCACGATCCCACACACGCGATCCTTCCGTACCAGCATGCCCGCCACGGTGGCCTGCCAAATGTGGAGGCTGGAATTCTCTTCAAGGAGTTGGCGGACGGCCCGGCGATACAGTCCACGGTCCGCCTGGGCTCGAGGAGACCAAACCGCAGGCCCTTTTGACTTGTTGAGCATTCGGAACTGAATTGCCGCTCGGTCAGTGGCTCGGCCCATTATCCCGCCGAGTGCATCCACCTCGCGGACCAGTATGCCCTTTGCCACACCGCCGATGGCAGGGTTGCAGGACATCTGGCCGATAGTTTCAAGGGTCGAGGTCACCAGCAACACCTTGGCACCCATGCGAGATGCCGCACAGGCGGCTTCGGACCCGGCGTGGCCACCACCCACCACAATGACGTCAAATTTGTTCATTCAACTCCTCATCTCCAGCCCCGCATCCATTGGCACGATATTCGATGGATAGCGGAACATTCCAACGGACTCTAATGTTACTCAAAACGCGATGCCTTACCGGGGGGCCATCCGGGTTGGAATATTACCTTCAACCCCAAGACGCCGACAATTCCGATGGGTGCAGGCCGCTAAGTTAGACAGATCAAAATCGTGAAGTGGACGGAGCAGCAAGTGGCCAGTAACAACAAATCCGATTGCGCCCAGGCACGAGCGCTCCTTGGGCCGGATGCGGGACCACGCGAATCTACCTCAGAAACGCGCGATGCCCGGCATCATGTGGAGCAATGTCCCGACTGTCAGAGTCTCTATGCGCAACATAGGTCCGTAGCGGACAGGCTTCGCATCATCTCGGACAATCAAAAATCACCCGGTGACTTAAGAGCCAAAGTCCTCGCCGCCATCAACCGCGAGGGTAAGGTGGCTCCAAACCGGACGATCAAGCGTTTCGCACCGTGGCCGGTGCTAGGTGGTTTGGTTGCCGCTGCAGCTGCCTTGGCAATTTGGATTGGAGGTCGCCCACAAACTCCGCTTACGGAATCGGCCGTGGCGGCGGCCATGCAAAATGCCCCGACACGTGATTCAATGGCGACCACCGAATCGGGGTCGCTGCAGGACTGGTTCCAAACGCACAACATCCCGATCTTCGACATTCCAATGATTGAAAACGCGCAATTAACCGGTGGTCGTGTCATTCAGCTCGCCGGGCGTCAGAGCGCTGCCGTGGATTTTGTCAAAGACGGAATGCAACTGACGTATGTAATGGCACCCGTGGCCGAATGGCTCGAAGAGCTATCACTGCCAGAGCGGTGTTGTCACCAATGCCGCGAAGACAACTTCTCGAGATCGCCGAGCAATGCAAGAATAAGAGGATCCTCTAGGCGAACGTTCTCCGTGCCGTCTATCTTTTTCTGTGTCCTCTGTGGCTAGATACTACGAGCCAGCCGGCCACAAAAACCTTTCGGTAATTACTCCGTAGAAACAGATCCGTCCGCGTTCTCCAAAGCCGCGTTGAGCGTGTGCCACGGTAGACTTGCGCACTTTACTCGCGCGGGAAACTGCCGGACCCCTCCAAACGCAGCCAACTTT
>JAZDDD010000293.1:0-3279 GCA_036679545.1 Gemmatimonadota bacterium
TCCAATTCGTCATGCAACGAGGTGCCAGGAACCGTGCGATCAATCCCGGCGTCGGTGCCGACCAGAAGCCCCGCGCCAGCGTCGTGAAGCGCCTTGACCATGCGGCGACGATTGACCGCAAACGGCGCGCTGGATCCCGGTGGCGCGCCAAAGGTGTCTAGCGCAATGGCAAGCGTGGGACAATTCCACACACCCGCCGCCGCACTTGCAGCTGCTATGCCCGGTATGCCAGATGGATCAATGCCGGCCCAACCACCGAACCCTCCGCCCCCGCCGAGGAAGAGTTCATAACCACTTAGATGTTCGATGGATGAGTAGCCGACCTCCAACACCCTTTGGAGACCTACTCGATGTGGTACGTGGCCGGCATACGCCAATCCGCGAGCATCCGCGACACGGACAATCTCCTCAAATACATTCACTCGGAGGTCTTGGTACATCTTCAAGGTCGAGTAACCCTGAGCGATCTGCTCATCAATCACCCGACCCACATCAGCGGTGTCCATAATAAGTTGAGTCTGCGGCCATTTCACCGGAGTCCCATCCAGCCCGGGACTCAGCGAGTAAATCGTCGGACCCTCACTCGTACCGTCCTCGTATTCTTGGACGATGCGCGGCAAAGTGCTAAACCCCCACAGATTGCGCACGCTTGTTACACCGGCCTCGATATACAACGGCCCATCGACCGGACGAATATGTACGTGCATATCGGTGAGGCCGGGGATCAAAAAAAGACCCTCGGCGTTCAGGATCTTTGTATCCGGTGGTAGCGCTCCCGCACCGTCGGTTTCCATTGATACGATTCGGCCATTCGACACCAAGACAGTTTGGTCACGAAGGACGCGCTCGGAATCCATCGGAATGACCGAGACACCCACAAAGGCAACTTGGACTCCGGTACCGATGCCCGCATCGTACATGGACAGAGGGGCTAAACCAGTGCTCGGGGCGCCACAGGAACTCAGCAAGGAAACGGCTAACCCTGCGTTGGAGAGAATGGCGAAAGAGTAGCACCAGGTCACCATGGTCATTCCTCAGGTTGGCTAAGAATGCGACATGCCCTTTTCGGCATCTGCCTACGAAACGTTTGAGCGGAGATTTGTATGTCAATAAGCAGCGGTTCGCCTGGCGGCGAGCTTATTCATTAATATAGGGGAGGGCAAGGCGGCACACACACCGCAACCAAGCGGACTATGACACGCGGAATATGCGCGGGAGCGCGACCAACGCTCGCTGCACCAACTGGCGAGCCCACGGCCCCGTATTCGGACGCCGGTCAACGACTTCTCGAGGCATGAGTACACGAACGGTACGCCTCGAACCTGGCGTACCGCCAGCCAGATTTCGGAGACCAGCGACGCCAAACGCATCGTTCACCGCGCTCGGTTCTGCTGACGACGGAGAACGTTCGCGAGAAGTCACACGCAGATCAGAAAAAATCGACAGCATGACATCGGTAAACTCGTCGGTCGCATTTTCTTTTAACACGTAACCATCGATGTCCAGATGCGCCACGGCGTTCTTGGATTCCGGATCGTTTGAACCGGTGAGCACGATGACGGGAACGGACTCGCCGTTTGGAAGCGCGCGAATGACCTGAAGCGTTTCGTGACCACCCACACCGGGCAAACCCAAGTCGAGAATGACCAACTCCGGGTCGATGGCCCCAAATTGCCCGATGGCCTCCTCACCACTCTCGGCTACCGTGACATCGACGCCAAATTTGCGAGTGAGAAGCCGCTCAAATGACCGTTTAAATGGAGGATAATCTTCGACAAACAAGACGCGATGCGGCGAACTCATGGGAACTCCCGGTCGTTTGTCCGATTATCGGCCGGTGGGGGGAATCCTAAAAACGTCCGTACGCGTGCCTGTTCTTCAGCACACCGGCAACAAGCGAATATCTCCGTTACCGAGCCGAAACGAGACCGGAGGTTTCATGTTGGGTCGAGCCAATTCCAGCTCATGGATGCATTGTGGGGCTCGCCACCGTCAGACGCCGCGGGATCTTGGACCGTTGCTTGTTGCGAACGCGCAACCTCAGCTGCATACGTTAAACCCTGGTGGAGGGCGCCTTCTACGAGCCCGCCGTTCTCAACACTCGTTTCCGATCCGATAAAGTGCAACACCTTTCGCCACTCAACCTCGAGGTCCATGTGAAGGCCGTACTGCGGGTGATGATCGGGAGCCCGCCGATCCGTCGGGGCAGCGGTCAAAGGTTCGTTACCCCGAACAAGGCGTAAGGCCCTCCCAACGAAGGCGAAGCATCATGGATTTCGGCCAGCGGCCCCCGTTGGCTCAGCGCGTCACCGGAAAGCCCTTTTTCACGCCAAAACGGAATGTCGTAGATCGCGACAAGTTTTGCGTGCCCGGCCATCCACGTGGGCGTTGCTTGGAGCAAACGCATCGACGTATCATCCAAGGGCGGTTGATATGCGAGACTTGCGGCCAACCTTGGCGGCAAGGCGAGCGCGACTTGTTTCGCGCCGAGCGACGTTCCACCATCCGGTCCTTGTGCGGTCAGCGTGACGCCATCGTCGCCTACCGCCAAACCGGTCACTATGGTCTGCAATCGAACCTTTTCCGCAGGAATGTCTTCGGCCATGGCCTCGATCAGTGCCCCAGCGCCTCCAACAATTCGCAACGAGTACTGCATCGGCTTCAGCGTTGCATCGCGACGAACCGAACCGTCGGCTTGCTGATGTAACAGGTCACCGTCGCAGAACTGTTCGTACGTTGAAATGCCGAAGTGATTCAACACGCCCGTGACGTATGGTTGCCCACGCCAAACCCAAGAAGGGCCCATGTCGAAGAATCCGTCTCCATGCGGAATCGTCAAAATGCGGCCGCCCAGGCGCGCTCTTCCTTCCACCAGCAAGACATCAATGCCGTGCCGGTGCAGTTGCCAGGTGGCTGCCAACCCGCTCAAGCCGCCGCCTACGACTAACACGTTTATCGACACCGATACTTGCCTATGTAGCGCCCCTGCGGCGGCCATCTCGATCGACCGCAATCGGGTCGCCAAGACCGAGCGACCGCAGACGATCTTGTTGAGTTTGCGCATCTCCCACAACGAGCCAAACCATGTTCGAAGGATCGAGATATTGCTCGGCCAGCTCCCTGATGCGCTCGATGTTCATGTCCCGTACGATCGTCTCACGTTGCAATACGTAATCATTGGGAAATCCGTACGAAGTCATGTCGGCCAACAGGCCTAGTTTTGCCCCGAGTGTCTCAAAGGCGCGCGCGTTGTTCTTGATGAGAAAATCCTTCGTAGCC
>JAZDDD010000294.1:0-2841 GCA_036679545.1 Gemmatimonadota bacterium
GCACCGTAACCGTAGTAAGGAATCCACTGTGCCCCTTCATCGGTCCGGATCGCGATCAGCGGATTAAAGCCTAGCGCAAACTCCCGGAAAGCCCGGCCGGCATCTCCGGCGGCGGCCAGTTCTGCTTCGACGGCGGCACGGCCGACTGCTGCTTCAAAGCCTATCAATCTTCCACGCTCAAAACGCATGATAAGCCCTTGCACCGGCATGCCATTCCAAAGTGCATCCGGAAAGGCGATTGACCCATTGACTGTCTCCTCGACGGGCGCGACACGGATGGCACCGGCCGGTAGTTCGATCTCCCTGTCAATGAGGTTTTGCGCTGCAGCCGCCCTTCGAGCCGACGCATTCCCATCTTGTTTGGTAACGGGCCGGTTGCCAATCTCAAAGCTGATGTCCGTTCCCTCCGGTGTAGTGACCCGCACCGAACTACGTCTCATTGCATCTTCGAATCGCGATTGCATGGCCGACAACGCCGTGTAATCCGTGTCCAACAAGGTGCGGGCATAGAGTTGATCGACATGGTCGTCATTGGCCATGAGATTGCCATTCATGTCGTACGCACCGGCCCAGTGGAAGTGAATGGTGCGCGCTCGATTCATATGGAGAATGTCCTGCATAGCCGCGTATGGCACATGTTCTGTGCTGGCACCGGGCAGCATTACGGCAATGTCCACGTCTTGGAAATGCCGGACCAGTTGTTCTCGCGTCTTTCCCTTTGCCTCCCGTGTGAACTCGCTGCTCCAAACCTGCGGTGCCTCTTCACCAACGGCCATTACGCCAAGGTCTATCGCGCCCGCCCTCACTATTGCACGTCGGGCACGCGCGATGAGAGGATTGAATCGTCCCGGTTGGGCGACGAACAAAACACGTTCGTCGGGTTCAAGCTGCATCCGCCGCACCAACGCTTCGCCGATTTCGGCAAGGGGAAGTGTTTGAGCCAAGACCGGTGGACGGCCGCCAGCTATCATGGCGACGGCCATTGCGAACCGTAGAACATTTTTCTTCATGTCGCTACCTGCCCTGCTCATTTCGTAGGGTTTGTATCAATCGCTCGTTGCCCGGTTGGTCTAAAAATTCGTCCCATTCGAGAAAATACCCCGACGGGTCATATCCGACGAACGTACGCACCCGTCCGCTTTCGTCGCCAAGCTCATCCGTTCGAAATTCAAAACCATCTTGCTCTCGCATGTGGTCGAACCAACTTTCAATGTCGTTGGTGAGGAATGACACCGTGACGCCCTTCTGCTCCGTCGCCGTATGCAACCCACGTGCGCCGTCTACGAACCCGATGAATCCGGTGCGAGATGTAAAGTAGACTTTTGCCCAGCCCTGATCGACAATCATTTCTGAACCCAGGGCCTCCTCATAAAACTGCTGAATTGGTTCTAACTCGTCGAAGTACAACCATAGGACCGTCGCGGCTATGGTGAGATCACCATCTTCCACCGATGGTACGAGCGGTTCAATCTCGGCGAGCAGCGGCATTAGATGTTCGTTTTCCGCGTGCTGGTTAAATCGTTCAAACTCCAAGAAGTATCCTTCGGGATCAATGGCCACAAACCCATCATGCGGCGTGCCCTCATGGACATTTAACTCTGCATGTATTGGCACGCCGGCGCGGGTGAGGTGCTCGTACCAACCTTCGACCTGGTCCGTCACGAGTGCCAGCGTGACCGACTTGGGCTCGTTGGCCGAATGCATTCCAGAATCGGCGTTGACCAATGTCAGAAACGAGGTAGGCGCCACTTGGAGTATTTTCGCAAACCCGAAGTCCGAAACCGTCTCGAGGCCCAAGACCCCGTTGTAAAATGACTCGGCAGCCAAGACATTCTCGTAGTAGTAGAATGCGTTACTCGCAATGAGCGGTGATGGGGCTCTCAGTGTCTGAGCCAGGTCTGCCGAATCACCCGCGGAACACGCAACGGTAACAATTGCCGCGACTGCAGCCGCGTTACTCCCCAAACCTCGGTTCCTCAGTGCGAAACACGTGTATCGAATCGTTGTGTCCTCTCGTTCCGATTGGTGAGAAACTTGTTGTGCTAGTGACGCGTATGCTTTCGCAACATCCGCGGCCCAACTTCAGCGCCGTACACATTTCCTATTGCATCGACCGCAACACCCTCAGCACCACTGGTGCCCGAAGCGTCTGGATCGGGCTCCGGGTCAGTAATAAAGTCAGTGACCCAGCCATCACGCACACTGCCAATGTAAATCCCACGCTTCCATCCCGGATTCCGCCGTGTGTTCGATTCAGAATCCGTCGCGTACAGCACATCGTTTTCGTCTATAAACAGGCCACTGGGACGACCGAACTGCGTCCACGTGGCCAAATGAGTACCATCCTGATCGAATATTTGTATGCGGCTGTTCGCGCGGTCACCGACGAACAAACGACCTTCGGAATCCATAGCCAAAGCGTGCGGGTCTCGAAACTCACCGTTTTCCGCACCCGTAGTTCCCCATTCCTTTATAAAGGTACCGTCACCGGAGTATTTCACGATGCGATTGTTGCCACCGGAGTCATGCCCGTCAGCAACAAAAATGTCACCGTTAGGCGCTACCAACACATCCGATGGTTTGGTAAAATGATATTGGTCATTCCCCGCGACGCCCTTTTCGCCAAGAGTCATAAGGACCTCACCTTCGGGACTAAACTTGATCACCTCGTGGCCCCTGCCCGCAGGTTGGTCTCCAAATCCAAGGGCGTCCGCAACCCAAACATTGCCCTCGGCGTCAACAAACATCCCATGAGGCCATAATATCAGTCCCGCTCCAAAGCTTCGGACGAGACTGCCGTCGGCGTTGAAAAGCAGGATCGGATCGACATCGTCTTTACCG
>JAZDDD010000295.1:0-2060 GCA_036679545.1 Gemmatimonadota bacterium
ACACCAACTGGCTCACCCGTCACCACCGTTGGTTTCTGCCATCCCTCGACTTTACGACGGAACTCCTCCGCCAAAACCGTCAGGTCAACAACTTGCGCCGGGGAGTCATTGTTTCGGTTCTGCGCCCGTGCCAAGTTCTGTTGCGCTTTTTCGTACACCGGATCCAGTTCAACAGCCCGTTGGTACGCATCGGCAGAACCCCGACCATGATCCGTGCGTTCAAGTGCAATCCCGAGGTTATTGAAAAACACGGGTACGTCGTCGCGAATCTCAACGGCGCGTGCGAGCGGCCGCAACGCCTCGTCAAAACGTTCGTGACGGATCAAGACGAGACCAAGGTTGTTCAACGACCAGGCATCCTTGGGATCCAACGTTATCGCACGTACGTACGCCTCGATCGCCTCATCGGGATTTCCGAGATCGTCATTGGCTCTACCCAACAACCGCAATCCATCCACCGACTCTGGGGCGATCTCGATGACACGTTGGACGTGCTCCAAGGCGTCCGCCGGTCGGCCATCGTCTAAGAGAACACGACTCAAGTTTATGAGCGTCTTCACGTGACTGGAATCGATCTCCAGCGCATGGTTGAACGACGTTTCGGCCTGCGGAAGAACTCCCGTTTTCCACGCGGATAGACCGAGCATGTAGTGACCCCAGATATTGTTGGGATTCTCGGTCGCGTAGATCAAAAAGAGATCCGTGGCTTCACCATAACGTTTGTCACGAAAGGCTCCATCAGCCTCCTCGTACGTGACATCAGTGCGCCGCGGTTCCACTTCCGCAACGGATTCGTCGCTGACCATCGCAGCTTGGGTTGCGCGTGATGTGGCGGACGCCACCGGTACGGCCCTTTGGAAACGATCCTGCGTCACTTCGGGCTCTTCTGTACCACACCCATAAGACGCCCATAGAGCGACAAGCAATGTTGCCGCAACGGCGACATCTCCAACTCTCTTTTTCAACTGACCGGTCTTGGTTTTGATATCGGACATAACTCCTCCTGGTTGGGTTGGCGCAGTGCGCCGTCCTCGTTTGGCTGCGACCTAACAAGGCAACTGCGTTGCCAAACGCCGCCTCAGCCCAAACGGGAGGTGTAAGTCGCACGGGGGGAATGGTTTACCAGGGGACCTTGAATCGAGCACTTTGCGACAAGGTGGTTGGTTGTGTACGGGCGAACACGTATAAAAGGGTAGGGCGCGTGTCCGGATGGACACAGCGGCGGGTCATGCGGCGGACAAGGTCAGTTCTTGGTAACGCCGTGTCGTCTCATGATTTTCAATAGACTGGAGTGGTCAGAAAGCCCAAGGTCCCGTGCGGTGTTGGAGATGTGCCACTCGTTTCGCCCGAGCGCCGCCACGACAATCTGTCTCTCCGCCTCGGCTTTCTGCTCCGCGAACGTTCCCCCCTCAGTGACAGGTGCTACCGGGCCATCGGAATGGAACTCGGGCGGCATGTCGCCCACTGACACCGTTTCGCCTTCGGCGGCAACGATCAAACGCTCCACCGTATTGCGCAACTCACGCACATTATTCCGGCGCCAATCTCGCGCCATCAAGCGGTCTAAGACCTCCGGCGCCATCCGTTTTTGCCGTATGCCGAAACGCCCGCAGATTGAAGCGGTGAAGTGCACGACGAGTTCAGGAATATCGGACCTCCGGTCGCGCAAGGGTGGGGTTTTCAACACATGCACGTTGAGCCGATACAGTAGATCTTCGCGGAATCTGCCCTCACGTACTTCCGTATCCAAGTTCCGATTCGTAGCCGTGATGATACGCGCGAGCACCGGAATAATTTTGTGTGCGCCAACCCGTGTAATCTCCCGCTGTTAGAGCACCCTGAGCAACTTCGATTGCGTGCCAAGCGGTAGCTCGCCGATTTCGTCCAAAAAGAGTGTCCCAGACCCGGCCGTCTCAAAAGCACCACGCCGCGTTTTACTGGCACCGGTGAACGCGCCGCGCTCGTGACCGAACAACTCACTCTCGATGAGACTCTCCGGAAGTGCCGCACAGTTGAGCGCCAGAAACGGAAGCACGTCAGTTGTATCAGAGGATGAAAGG
>JAZDDD010000296.1:0-3187 GCA_036679545.1 Gemmatimonadota bacterium
GGGATGGTTTCTCGCGCGTAGCGGCGCGCGGCTGGTTACCCAACTGATGTTCGGACATCGTCGGTTCGATTGACCCCATGATCGTCCACATCTGGCGCAGGGTTTCCGACTCGCGACGGCACGTTTCGCACGTCACGATGTGTCGATCGACTTCGGCTTTCTCCGCGTCCGTTAGGTTCCCCGTCAGATCATCGATGAGTTTATCGGTTATTGCTTCGCAGACGGTCATCTAGACGCTCCAATGCTTGGAATTCGCGCCGGAGAGTTTTGATGGCGCGGTGGACTCGGACTTTGATCGCCGAAACAGTGGATTCACATACCTCGGCGATCTCGTGGTAGCGAAGGCCATGATATCGCGAAAGCACGAGCACTTCATATTGCTCTGCGGGGAGCCGGTTCATTGCAAGTTCCAGTCGGGCTCTTGCGTCGTCCGCCGCCCCCTCGTGCACATCGAGGTGTTCCCGGCCCTCGATGCCAGCGGCCTGTTCGGCACTCGATCTACTGCGGTCGCGATCCAGGTGTGTTAACACACAGTTGCGCGCAATCCGGTACAGCCAGGTTGTGAAACGTGCGTCGCCCATGAAGGTGTGCCGGTACTGCAAAGTCCTCATGAACGTTTCCTGTACGATATCGTCAGCGGTGCTAACATCTCTCGTCATTCGGAGCGCCAAACACCGTACCTGGTCCGCATGCCGTCGAAACAAGATGCCTAACGCGTACAAGTCTCCGCCGCGAACGCCAAGCATTAATTCGTTGTCAGATCGCTGATCTGATTCGGTCACCGGGATGTCGGGTTCACAAAATCGGGCACCACGATGACGACATATGCTGTTGGTTCTCCGGGGTTCGCGACCTGCAAGTACTCCATGGGGCCCCCAGTGACACCGATGTCCTCATCCGTAACATGAGGCATGTATAACATCAGATGCGGCCGCCAGTTTCCGGCCGGTTGGCCCTGATCGTTAAAGAGTACCTGTGCGGAAGACATCATGTATGACATCGCCGGTCGCTCAGGTACCGGTAAGACCCCGGCGGCTATCTCACGGTCTATCGCTTCGTCGAGTTCGTCTTGATTGAGACCGGTGCGCCGTAGTTCGAAACGTCTTACTTCGATTCGCAAAATGGTGCGCGCGCCTTCGGCGTCATAACACACGGGTTCCAGGCTCTCGGGCCAGGTTCGAGCAACAAAACAATGGTTGGCGTTGGTCCCTTGGTGCGCGATTCGGTACTCACCATCCCGCACAACCCAAATGCTCGCGTCAGCCGAAACGTTGGCCGGTGCCGCACTTCTAGCAAGGGACCGTAAGTGTGGCAAACAGCACGACGCATAGACATCGCATGGGGTCCCTCCGATCTAGGTTTCTTGGTTAGATCGGAGTGGACCCTACGAGGTTACCGTCTTTTCAACCTTGTCTAGGCGCCCTGGAGTGCGTGGTGACGCGCGGACATTTGGCGGAGGTTTTCTCGAGAGAATTTCATCGTTCTGAATCCGCCAAGTTCAGTGTACACACTGTCTGAATATTCCGTGTGTCATTTGTTGACATATATATGTCAATAGAATATGTTTTGACATATGCGCACGACGATTCGAATGGACGACGAACTTCTGCGACGCGCCAAACAGTATGCGGCTCGCTCGGGTATGACATTGACACGGTTAATCGAGGATGCGGTGAGGCAAGTGCTGGCACATCGCCCGCCGAGCCGGGTCCGCGAACCGGTTTGTTTGCCAACATTCGGTGGTGACGGTCTGCAACCCGGCGTCGATCTCGATGACACCGCTTCATTGTTAGATCTGATGGACGAGCACGATGCGACTCCTTGACGTCAACGTGCTCGTCTATGCATTCCGCACCGATGCACCTGGGCATGAAGCGTATGCAACGTGGCTGGAGGAGTTGATCAACTCAGACGAGGCTTATGCGGTATCCGACCTGATCCTGTCGGGTTTTCTAAGGATAGTGACTCATCCACGCGTATTTACTCCAGCCACGCCCGTACCCGTTGCCTTGGAGTTCGTCGAGGCTTTTCGGTCCCAACCGTCCGCCGTGGCGGTCCAACCGGGCGTGCGGCACTGGGATATCTTCACGCGTCTTTGCGACGAAGTCTCCGCCCGAGGGAACTTGGTGCCCGATACGTTCCTCGCGGCTCTCGCAATAGAATCCGGTAGCGAGTTCGTGACGGCGGACCGCGACTACGCCCGGTTTCCCGATCTGCGGTGGCGGCATCCGCTCCATTGATCTGTTGTGCGACTATTTGATCTCCACATTTTTGGGGGATGTCGTTACCGAGCTATAGGTTAACCCGTATCTTAGCCAGTCATGGCACAAATCACTGACCGACTCTCGGCGGCACTTGCCGATCGCTACCGGATCGAACGCCGACTTGGCGAAGGTGGCATGGCGACCGTCTACCTTGCGCGGGACCTGAAGCATGACCGTCAGGTCGCCGTCAAAGTCATGCGGCCCGAAATTGCCGCAGTGCTGGGCCCCGAACGCTTCTTACGCGAAATCAAAATCACGGCGCAACTCAACCATCCACACATTTTGCCGCTGCTCGATTCGGGTGACGCCGACGGGCTGCTGTATTACGTCATGCCGTACGTAACGGGTGAATCGCTACGGGATCGGTTGAATCGGGAAACGCAGCTGCCGATTGAAGACGCCATCAAGATTACAAGTGAAGTGGCGGATGCACTCGATGCCGCGCACGAGAAAAACGTAATTCATCGTGACATCAAACCGGAAAACATCCTGCTGGAGCGCAATCACGCGGTCGTGGCAGACTTCGGCATCGCCCGCGCGATTTCCGCCGCCGGTGGCGAGCAACTTACCGAAACCGGCATAGCGGTGGGAACGCCGGCCTACATGAGTCCGGAACAGGCGGCGGCCGATAAAGATTCAGATGGTCGGACCGATGTCTACGCCCTTGGTTGCGTGTTGTACGAGATGCTCGCGGGACAGCCGCCGTTTACGGGGCCCACCGCGCAGAGCATCGTGCACCAGCATCTCGCGATTGAGCCGCGCCTCGTCACGGAGATCCGACAGGCCGTCCCCGAACGGTTGGCGGTGGTACTACAGGGTGCACTTGCAAAGAACCCGGCCGATCGATACGCGGACGCTGCGGCGTTCGGGGCCGCGCTCGTGCCGCGGGTTTCGGCAACGGTTGCACCGGTGACGGGTTTGCG
>JAZDDD010000297.1:0-5311 GCA_036679545.1 Gemmatimonadota bacterium
GGCTGTCCAAGGTGATTACAGTCGCATCGTTGACGACGGAACTTTGTTGGACAATCCGTTACTCGCGGCGGTCACAACACCAGCACTGTTGGATGCGTACCGTCCCGCGGGTGGGCCCCCCGCCCAAGTAGAAGGGTGGTTGACATGGCAACGCACGCTGGTCGAACCAAACAAGAATGCCGTCAAGGCGCTCGCCGACGCCGGTGTTCCAATGATGACTGGCACCGATGGTGGAAATTTCGGCGTGTTCCAGGGTTATTCGGTTCATCGCGAACTTCAGCTGTTGGTTGCTGCGGGATTGTCGCCTTGGGAAGCCCTTCGCGCCGCAACGACCAACGCGGCGGCCTTTCTGGGAAAGGATTGGGGATTCAATCCAGGAGATGAAGCGACGTTTGTTGTGCTGGATCGGTCGCCGATTGAAAATATCGCTCATACGACGCAAGTGCAAAGTGTCGTGCAACGGGGCATTGTCGTCGATCGGGACAATCTGCTCCCGGCGCGGTAACCTGATCTCCCCGTCGCAACACGATCAGAGGGACCAGGTGAAACAATCGACGATCACTTGTTTGCGCTACGTAATAACTCCTTGGGGTCATAGCGCAGAAGTTTTGCCGCCGGGCCTGCGCTCGCCAAAAGTGTTATGCCTATCATCATCGCGCCAGCCGACCAATAAGACGTAGGTGATGTGCTGGAGACTTCGTACAACCACGCCGACAGGAACCTCGTCACCGCAAACGCTCCCAATAAGCCTACGCCAACCGCCACAACCACAACGGATACACTGTCTCGAAATACGAATCTTACAATCGTCTTGGGACCTGCTCCCAGGGCTGCCCGCAAACCGATTTCATGTCGTCGTGCTTCAATCGTTTCTGTTACGGTTCCGATAAGTCCCACCGCTGATAACAACAAAGCGAGACCACCCATCCAACCGAAGACCCACACCAGCAACCTGCGGGCGGCCGTTGCGTCGGAGAGGACATCTTCCAAAGAGACAAGATTGTATGGAGCCAGTTGCGGATCGATACGCCACACCGCGCGCCGCACACCGTCGAGCAGTTCTTGCACTGAATTGTTCCCGCGAACCACTACATGGATTGTTTCTGACGGCATCTGCTTGATCGACGGAAACACGGCGGGGCGCGTATCAACACCCAGGCCATGAGACTTGAAGTTGTCTACAACGCCGACAATCCTCCACCACTCACCAAAAAACTGTACCCGCTTGCCTACAGCATTCACGTCAGCAAAAAACTTTTCTTGTAAGACGCGATTGACTAGCACTACGCGTTCCGACTCCACGCCGTCGGCGCGCGCAATATCCCTTCCCTTTCGAATCCTCGCGCCGATCACGCCCAAATAACCGGACGAAACGGCCCGAAGGTTGACCCTCTCCCGTTCACCGATAGGAATCTCTACAGCCCCTTCCGGCAGAAAGCGAGTTAACCACCCTCTTTTCATGGGATGATGCCAAGCGACGGCCGCCGCCGTCACTGACGGAATCATTTCCAGTTCGTTTGCCACCCGGTCGTAAAAGCCGTGGATCTTTGGCCACCGCGGATAGATCCGCATGTCCGTTGGGTAGGAGACATCGGGCAAATCGATTGCGGCCGTGACCAGCCGGTTCGGTTCAAATCCCGGATCCACATCGACAAGCCGTTGAAGGCTACGACCAAGGAGAGACACACATACCAGCAACACTGTCGTTGCGGCTAACTGGCCAGCCAACAACAGCGACCTCGTGCGAGTGGCGTGCACTGCGGCGGCTCGGCTGCGGAGTAACGAGCCAGTTTTTGTGGACAATGTGGCGACCAACGTCGCTGCAACTGACGCAACAGGGGCAATGACGACGACCACGAGCAGCGTCAGCGGGTTGAGGTGTACGGGCACGAGCTGGGAGCTTCCCACGAGGTTTTCGGCAGCACCAATGAGCAAAAGGCTTGCCGACAAACTGAAGATGCTCGCCACGACACCGAGGAGCAGACCCTCCATGAGCAATTGCCCCAAGATGTCCGACCGCGACGCGCCTATCGCTTCTCGAATTGCCAGTTCGGACTCACGTTGTACAAACCGGACCAAGAGTAGACCAGAAGCATTCACTACGGCGATGATCAGCAACAGCGAAACGGCGAGTATCAATGCCGCGAATGCCGGTTCGAACTCTGACGCCAGAACATCGTCGAGCCGTTGAGTCACGTATCGACGTCCCAGGTTGGATTCTGGAAACGCAGACTCCAGCGCCAACGCAATCCGATCAAGGTCAGCCTGGATAAGCTGCGGCGACGTTGCGGCATTGCCCCTGGCCACCACACGCAACACAGTGGCCTGTCTCCGGAGCGACGTTCTGTCGTACGGAAGAGGCACCCAGGCATCAACGTTCATTGCATCGAGCGGCGGTGTCTTGCGAACAACGCCTACAACCAGAAACGATTCGCCATCGAGTGAAACGGATGACCCCACCGCGGTGGCCGGCATTCCGAAATACTCCGTAGCAAGCGCGTGAGATAGGATGGCGTGTCTGGGCGCCGCAGATCCCACTTCCCCATCTATGAGAACACGACCGACGGCGGCCCGCACACCCAACATGCTAAAGAGCCGTGGCGTAACGCGCGCGACCTCGATTTTCACACCGTAACCGTCGCGGTTTTCCAACGCGACCGGAGCAACCTCGTATGCCGCCATGTCCGCAAACACACGGTTGAGCGACTCTATGTCAAAATAATCGGGACCGGAAATGTCTCGGTCATCGAGCCCACTACCCACATCGTACGATGAAAGGGCTACAAGTTCTCTCGGCGTGGAATAGGGTAACGGTCGGAGGAAAACAGCTTCTGCGAAAGTAAACACGGCGGTAGCCGAGGAGACGCCCAATGTGAGGGCTCCCACGACTCCAACCACAAACAACGGCTGCCGTCGTAACGTTCGCACGGACTGGACAATCGATCGGCGGAACGAGCCGTTAAACAACTTTCGTGCTCGTGGCTCCCGACGTCGCGCGACAAGCAGGCCAGGTCGCAACGAACCCAACGCTTCACGCCAATACCACCGCCGTGCTGCACGCACTCCCATTTCCAGTTCCGCCAGTAAGTACGGGCGGTCACCACGAGATACCGAACGCGTCAGTATCAAATGCGCGAGAAAAGGAGGCTTCATTGTGGTTTGAGTACCAACCGCTTCGGAACACCCTCCAGCATACCGCGCACTTGTACAACCGAAGCTTGTAACGCATCAACGCCCTTGGAGCGCAGGACGAATCTCTTGCGCGCGCGCCCCCCCGGAACCGGGCGAGGTTCAGAAATCTCAGAACCGACGAAGCCCCGCTCTTCAAGCCTAGAGAGCGTGACGTACACGGCGGCAAGGGAGACACCGCGTCCAGTGCGATTCGCAATCTCGCGGCGGAGCTCGGTGCTAAACGATGCCCCTCCCTGCCGGAAGAGGCCGAGTAGAACGAAGAGCTCGAGTTGGGCCAGTCCGTTGTGACGCGGCATGCCATATGTTAAACAACAGAAACTAAATGCACAAGGGCCTCCCGTCTTCCGCCATTTGGATCTTGCTTATCAACGTTTTTTGCGTTACCATCTTCATTATCGAAGATAATGCGATTTTGAATGAAACGAAACAACAAAAAACAAATAGTGGGTGCGTTACCGGTCCGCCCCGCCGCATTTGCGGTGTTGGCAGCCCTTGCTGAAGGGCCGAAACCCGGATTTGCGATTCTCGAGGCCATCGATAAGACGAGTCCTGGTCATTCCATATTCGGCGCCGGTACGCTGTACCGACTTTTGCGCGAGTTACGACGTGCCGGTTGGATCGGACGAACGTCACCGCCCAGCGACGATGCGTTGGACGAACGGCGCCAGTATCACGTATTGACGTCCACCGGCAAATCGATACTTCATGCCGAGGCGAGACGTCTTCGGCGTACGTTGGATGCGGCGGGTTTGCTGTCACAGTCGTCAAGAGGTTGATCGGTGAAATCAGCCGAGCGCGTATACGGGGTGGTGATACGCCTGTTACCACGAGACTTCAGACGCGAAGCAAGGGCGGAACTCATGCAAGTGTTTCGCGACGGGCACACAAAGGCCCAGGCCTCGGGATTGCTCGGACGAATACGGTTTTGGATTCGTACCATCGCAGATATTGTGGTCACGGCCACGGTCGAACAGTGGGAGGAAAGACGTTTGCTCAATCGCATGAAGCAACCATCTCCAAACAACCTGGTTGCAGTCGGTGTACTTGACGACGCAAGACTTGCAATACGAAGATTGGCGCGGCATCCACTTCACTCATTCGTCTCGTCTGTAATCCTCGGCATCGGCATCGCCGCCACACTGGTGGTCGGCACGCTGGTGAAAAGTATCTTGATCGATCCGCTGCCTTACGCCAAACCTGAAGAACTCGTGCGGCTCGTGGAAGTTGACGAAAACGGAAGGCAGTGGTGGCCTTCATATCCGAATCTGCGCGATTGGCGGGACAACGCCGATTTCTTCGACGGTGTTGCCGGAGTCGGTATTCCACAAGTCCATCCTGTCATATTCGGTGATCGCGCCATGCAACTACGCATCGGACGGTTGATGCGCGGCGCTCTTGCCACGTTGGGTGTTTCCCCCGTGGTGGGGAGGGGTTTTTCACAAACAGAAAACGCACCGGGTGGGGCGCCAGTCGCCCTCGTCAGTCACGCGCTTTGGCGAAATACTCTGAACAGGTCGCGATTGGAAACCGTAACATTAACAATCGAAACCGACGTGTATCAAGTCGTGGGTGTGTTGCCCGCAAGCTTTCGCATTGTCGGAGACGGTGGCCTCTTGACGGATGCGGCCGTTTGGCTGCCAATGGAACGATCCGTGGATCTGGGTGGTCGCGGATCGCACGGCTACCATGCAGTAGCCAGACTAAAAATCGGATCGTCCTTTGCGGAGACCCAGCAAGCGATGAACCGTTTGGCAACACGTTTGAGAGAAAGTCACGGCGAACCCACCGCAGCACACACCGTACAGATGACATCGTTTACGGAATATGTCGTACGTGACATCAAGAACCCGCTACACCTTTTGCTCGCGGGTTCGGTGATCGTTCTTTTGGTCGCATGTTTCAACCTCTCGACAAAGATCCTCGCCGACGGGTTGAGCCGAAGTCGAGAGCTATCGGTTCGGCTGGCTTTGGGTGCCGATCGAGGACGACTCGTGAGGCAGCTGCTAACGGAAAGTAGTGTCCTGACCCTTCCCGTGACCTTCATTGGCGTTGCATTGGCCTTCGCAACCGTCACGTTTGTCCGCAACGCCCGGCTCGGCACTATACCACGGATCGACAC
>JAZDDD010000298.1:0-2408 GCA_036679545.1 Gemmatimonadota bacterium
ACGTTCAATTGCTAACCCGCTCTCAAACGGGACCTCTGCGCCGGATTGCACCGCCCGTTTGATCAGTCCAACAGCCTTCGCGGCCTTGTTGGGCGGACAAAACTGTTTCGCATATGTGATGACCTGATCCCAAAAGGTCGCCTTTGGAAAAATCTCATTGACCAGCCCCAACTCCCGGGCCTTCTCGAACGAGAACGTTTCGCCTTTCACCATCATCTCGATTGCAGCGCTCTTGCCAACGATCCGGGCGAGACGTTGCGTCCCACCCGTGCCCGGAAGCACACCCAAGTTGACTTCCGGCAGGCCTATCTTGCCGTTGTCTTGGCATGCAAGGCGAATGTCGGCGGCCATCGCGATTTCCAGCCCACCGCCAACGGTGTGACCGTTCAATGCGGCAATCACAAGTTTTGGTGTTTGCTCGAGACGATTCAAGGTTTCGTTGGCGTGCAAACAGAAGTAGTACTTGAAGCGTGGCGTCACAGTGTTCAACATCTGAATGTCGGCGCCAGCAGAGAAGAATTTCTCTCCGTAACCGCGCAGAATGATGACGTGTACTTCATCGTTCATTCTGGCGTCGAGAATCGCACCATCCAACTGACGGTTCATCTCATAGCTATAGGTGTTGGCGGGTGGATGATCTAGCTCGATAATACCGAGGCCATCTTCCACGCGAAGATTCACGAGTTTGCGTGTTGCTGTATCGGCTGTTGCCGAGGTTGCCATGAGCAGTCAGCCTCCATGAGTCACTGAGGTAGGGGATGGAAGCCGTGAGGTGGGTAACGGGTTCCAGCCGAGCGTCGTTTCGAGTTTAGAAGCACCATGCAGCCCAGGCAAGGTCCGTGGGATTGACGATTTACGATGAGCAATTTTCGATTGGCGATATGTTCATGTGTTCGTAGAGATGATGGCATCTAACTCATTATAATTCAATATTTTATGCGTTGCCTGTCACCAGTAGCCGATCGTTAATCGGAAATCACAGTTAACATCCCATCATCCCAACCGTCTCTTACATAGTGGGAGCGCCTTTGCCGGACGACGAAGCCACCGATCTGCAACTGATTGATGAGTGGCGAAAAGGTGACGAGTCAGCGGCGGCTGAGCTGGTGCGGCGTCACGCGGGTGCGGTCGCTCGGTTTTTAGGCGGGGCGGGGGCCGACCACGATGATGTCGATGACCTGGTTCAGGAGACGTTTTTCAAGGCTTTCCGCCGCGTCGATTCGTTTCGTGGTGGATCCGCCTTCCGGACGTGGGTGTTGGCAATAGGATCGAACGTGCTCAAGGACGCGTGGCGCCGGAAGAAACGCCGGCCTACGACGCCAATCGGTGACCGCGAGTTTGTGGATGATTCGAGCGATCCCCTTGGCGAGAGTCAGGCGAACGACATTAAAGCCCGGTTGGAAGAAAGTGTGCGAGGTTTACCACCCATGCAACGGGATGTTTTTCTCCTGCGGGCGCAGCAAGGAGTTGAGTACGACGAGATTGCGAAAGTCCTGGACACGACGCCGGGTGCCGCCCGTGTACACTATCACCATGCGGTCAAACGGTTGAAGAAGGCCCTGATGCTGGAGCCCGAGCGATAGAAAGAACTATGTGATGGAAGATCGAGAACTCGAACGTTTGGCGAAGCAATTGGGCGCGCGTGCCGAACAGCAAATCGATGTTGATCGGGTTGCCAAGCAAGTGGTTTCCCGGCTGCGTAACGAACCGCAAGACACCGGCCCGCGTGTGCTCCGGATGGGCAAACGTACCACCCGCCGAGTTCTTCAGATCGCGGCGATGTTAGCCGTAGTACTCACCGGTGGTCTCGTGGTGCAAAATATCCGAGTGACACCAACCGTTGCGTCGGAATTCGCCGTGCCTTTAGCTTTAGACGATCTTTCAGAGTTGGAACTTACCGACGTGTTGGATTCGCTGGAATTGGTTGGGCCGGTGCGGCATGTAGGCAGGGGCGGTATAGACGACCTCAATGCGTCGGAACTAGCGGAACTGCTCGCGATGATGGAAGGCTAATGCGAAATTTTTTGTTTTGTTTACTCCTCGCTGTACCCAACGGGGTCACGGCACAGCAACCTGCGCGCGATGTGCTGCAACGGCAGATTGTCGAGCGTCTTGTTCAGAACTTCAGAGCGCAGGGTGGGTTGGACGACGAACAGACGGTTCGTTTCCGAGCCGTTTTTCAACGCCATTTTCGCGATCGTCGTGCGTCCGAAGCAGCCCAGCGACGAGTGATCCGGGCTTTGGAATCACAACTGCGACCAGGCGTCGCGGCCGACTTGGATAGTCTCAATACGCTGCTGTCCGCGGTCATCGATCGTCGGCGCGCACGGATCGAACTGGAAAATGAGTACCAAGCGGAATACGGATCTTTTCTGACCCCGGTGCAACACGCTCAATTGGTCTTGAGC
>JAZDDD010000299.1:0-3727 GCA_036679545.1 Gemmatimonadota bacterium
TCTCGGACCGCTCTACCGCCAAACGTTAACGTCACAAACGGTGCCCCTGAACTTTTATCCCGGAGGAACCTGGACACTACAGGGGATTGCCCCGATGACCGGTGATCCGTTCTTCCTCGATCCCGAAAACCCGATCGTCACCGTCGAGTCCAGTTTCAACGCCTCCGTGTTGGAGAACACCGGGCCACCAGGCACCTTGACGCAAACGATTCACGTCCGCAACGACGGTGACGTCAAACTCTCGACCGTCGCGCTTGCCGACGCCTTGCAATGGGCACTGTGGTACGAGGACGGCGGCGCATTCTATATCCCGGTGGACCACGCCGACGAGTATCCCGAGATTTTCGCCTTGTCTTCGATCACCAGCGATCACATGACGCTCGTCGACGACTTCGACGGGTCTGAGATTCTCGACAAAACCAAACTGGCAATCGGCAACGACATGTTAGACGTGGGCCAGACCGCGACGATCAGGATCGTCATGACATCGCTCCACGATCGGTTGTACGGAGCGGACTTGAAGAGTTCTGGGGTCAGTCCCATCGGGACCCTGGTGCACGACACGGGATGGTCGTCGTTGGGCGTGTTCAAGTTTGACGTCGAAGCCTGCCGCTTGCCACGCCGTTGGGATGACGAGGTGGACGCCAACATCGCGGGCACGCGCTTGATGGACGTGAATACCGTTGACCTCTCCTCCATCCGGATTGAAGGCGTGGCCCCAACCGAGATTGAGGTGACCGGGTATGAGGACTACGGTCGCATTTGGTTGGAGTTCGATCAAGATGAGTTGGTGGACTCGTTGCGCGCGCGGCATGCGAAGATGGCCGCCAGTGCTCCCGTACCGGTTATTACTATGGAACGAACCGACCGCCGCGACCCGGTCGAGTCCATCGCGGCCGCAGATGTCGCGGAGCAGCTGTTGGACGGCACCGCGCTACTCGATCGAGGGCAGGTGCAGGCGGTCGATGAACTGGGGAACAAAAATGGACAGCTGGACCTTGGAGATTTGCGAGCGCTTCTAGTAGCCCAGGGAGTGTTCGTTCTCCAAGAAGAGAGCGTCCGCGAACGGCGGACCACCGATGCCGAGTTGGGATCAGGGGACCAGCCGGTTGTGGCTCTCAGCCGGCGGCACCGCGGCCGTTGCCGACCACGACACGGCTACGAAGCTGTGCCCGCCATCGTCACGGGCAATTTCACCGATGGCACGCCGTTCATCGGGGAAGACCTCATCAACATCCGCGTGGAGGACTAAAATGCGACGCATGAGACGACGCGTCATCGCGATAGCCGCAACGGTCACATTGGTTTCGCTTCACGCGTGTGAAGAAGATCGCGCGCTGGCGTCACACGGTGTGCCAGGCACGCTGATCGTGCGACTCGAGACGCCGACCGGGGTTGGGGTCGGTGGGGTGACCATTACGGTTGGTGGTACCGAACTGGGTACTCCCAAGTCCGCCGACCGACGATATCAAGTCTTCATCGAGGGCGTTACGCCGTCTTCGGCGACCATTGCTATCGTGGGCCAGGCGGTGAGCGGACCGTTGGTTCAGGTGGACGTGCCGGACATATCGGACCTGAACGGATACAATGTCAGCCTCATTGAAATTGTTGATGCTCGTAACGAGTTACTCGCGAGTCATGAGGGGTATCGGCTCGTCATTGAAGCGGCGACAGCAACGCGGACTGCCAATGCGGAGCGGTCCGAACAACCTGCGGCTTTGTGGCCTTAACGCAGACTCTGTCTTGAGCCACCGGTACGACGTGTCCGGTGGCCACCGCCTTTTTCGCAGCACTTGACTTCGAGGTAGTCATCATTCCGGGCTTCGCCACGGACGCTCATGACTGGCTTGCCGATCCCTGACGTCCTGCTAAGTTTTTTCAGCACTTATTCGGGAGTCAGCTTTGAAATATCGTAATCCAGCGCTCATCGCCCTCGCGGCCGCGAGTGTTCTCTTTATGCAACAGACTGCCGCAGCCCAAGACTTTACGGGCACGGTTCAAATCACATCATACTCGCTCGACCAGCGAGCCCTCATGGAAGCCATCGAGGACGACCTGAAGAGTGTCATGGGCTGGTCAATCGCGAGAATCTCCGGTACCAACGGTGTCGAGCGAGAGTCATACACCGCAAAAGTGCGTGGTTCAATCGTCAAGATGTTGATGCCGGAAGGTGAAATGACGATGGACTACGCCAACCAGACATTCACGATGTATGACCCTCGTCAGGACGTATATGCAACGTGGACTAGCGATGAACTCCGCGACCGCATCTCGGCGATGACAGGGGGCCAGCGTGGTGGACCGCCATGCGTGCGTATCCACGAGCAACAGAGACGCTTGGGAGAGCATGAAGGCCATCGAGGCTCTCAGCGCGCAATTCGACATGGACGAGCAAGACGCCGAAGACCAGATGGACGCAGCATTCCTCGAGCGTGGTATGCCCACCATCACAAAACGTCTTAGGAAAGGCGGCGGCCTGTCACCTTCTTTTGATTTCGAAGCGACGCAGTTTGTCGTCACCGAAGGCCCCGTCTCCGCAGCAGAGATGGCGACTAAGGGCCGGCAGATTACGCTAGATGAGTTGATGCAGTTGATGATGTCAGGAAGGTAGCGGAAACGAACGTTGAACAGCGAACGTTGAACAGCGAACGTCGAACAGCGAACGTCGAACGAGTTTTGTGATCCTGCTGGCGTTGAAAGGCCTATGACTTGGCCTGAAAGGTTTGCTATGCTCTTTGCGTGAAGCGTGCAGAGTTCGACCTCAACGACCGGCTGCTGGATTTCGCGACGGCGGTCGCTGGCCTCGTCAAGTACATAACCGGCGACCAGTTGGGACATCATGTTGCGGGGCAACTGATCCGGTCCGGGACGGCTCCTGCCGCGCATCACTCAGAAGCTCAGAGTGCAGAATCGCGCCGCGACTTCATCCACAAGATGAAAATGGCGCTGAAGGAGTTACGCGAAACCCGAACCTGGCTGCGTTTTGCGGCTCGCATGAAACTCACCCAGGATCCCATCGACGCCGTTCTGGACGAGTGCAACCAGCTGATCTCGATATTTGTAGTAAGTCTGAAGACCGCGTCGAGCCCGCAGCGTCAATCCAAGAATGATTCCTGAGACGCTCGCCGTTCGAAGTTTCGACGTCATTTGTTCAACGTTCGCTGTTCAACGTTCGCTTGTTCGACGGCGCTGTAAAAAAACGCCCGACGCAACCAAAATGTCACGTCGGGCGTTTGGCAAAAGCTGGCGACGGCCTACTCTCCCACAGGATCTCCCCTGCAGTACCATCGGCGCTAACGGGCTTAACTGCCGAGTTCGGAATGGGATCGGGTGTGGCCCCGTCGCGCTAGCCGCCAGCAATACGGAGCTGCCAGCTGTCAGCCGCCGGCTACCAGCTAAGAAAGCTAGTTGCCGGTAGCTGGTTGCTGGTAGCAATAACCAGGTTGACGAAAGTGGATGGTATCGGGGTGTTCAGGGGCGCCACCCAAGGGTGACGCCCAAAACAAGAGATCAAGCTTCACGGGCGATTAGTACGGCTCGGCTGAACGACTTGCGCCGCTTACACCTGCCGCCTATCAACGTGGTAGTCTCCCACGGCCCTTCAGGGGTCTTACGACCCAGGAGCATTCATCTTGGGACGGGTTTCCCACTTAGATGCTTTCAGCGGTTATCCCTACCGGACCTCGCTAACCGGCGCTGCCACTGGCGTGACAACCGGGACACGAGC
>JAZDDD010000003.1:0-3382 GCA_036679545.1 Gemmatimonadota bacterium
ACGTCCCATATCATGGTGCGTGTGCGATTCGCCTGCCCCACGAGTTCGTCCAGTTCGTCGTCTAAATAGAAGTAACGTTGATCATCGGTGAGCCAACCTTGATGGACATAGGAAAGTCCGGGGTACGTGGCTGCTGCGATGGGAACCGGGTTGTCCTTCTCTGTCACGTTGACAATGCGGAGCGCCGTTTCGTTTGACGCAAAGCAAATTTGCTGACCGTGGTAACTGACATCGGGTCCGCGATACACGACACACTGCGCGTCATGCGTGCGACCCGCGTAAATGAGTCCCTCGGTGTCCGTGTAACAACCTGCGAAGGTGGGGTTCACGGGGTCACGAATATCCACCATGTGCAAGCCACCGCCACACGTCTCACCGCCGCCACTTGCACCAACCGGATATGCGAATCCAGCGTCGGTATCGATGACGAGGTTGTGCGCGCTTGCAATACCGTCATAGACAGCATCCGCGTCAAACTGCAGTGGAGGACTCTGAACATTGCGAAGATGGTTAAGATCAAAAACAATCAACCCATGGTCCCCTGCACCATCCCCAGTAAAGAAGAGGTGATCGTCGTACACCTTGATGTCGCGTGCGCCACTGCGGTTAGCACTCAACAAGCCAAGGTAGGTTGGCCTTACGGGATCTGACACATCGACAAACGCAATCCCGGCGGTGCGACCAACGAGCGCGTATTCCCTCTGCGTAACGGGATCGGTCCAACCCCACAAGTCGCTGACGCGTTCAGTTGCATCCCCACCCAAAGCCGCCACCGGCAAGAACGCGAGTAAATCGACATTGCCGCAATCAAAACCGGCCGCATTCCCCGCATCACACACAACCTCGCCACCCGCGACAACTTCAAACTCCCGACGTGTCGAGAGCCACACGGGTTCACTCCATCCGCGTGGCCCGGATTCAAAAACGGCCGCGCTCCCCTGTTCGCCATTGGCCCCGGGTGCACCGACCACGACCAGGTCGGACGTTGCGGCCACAGTAACACCAAAACGTGCGGGTGACGTAGAATCGGGCGCCAACACCTGGGTGGCCAACCACGTCCCGACCGCGTCTGTTTCAAAACCGTAGACACGTCCTGCGCCCTCAGAGCCTGGTGCCCCAATCCAAACCGTGTTGCCGGTCCCTGCAAACGCCGCCCCAAAACGGTCACCTGGATGACTGTGTTCGGCGTTCAACGTCGTCGTTTGCACCCAGACACCGCGAACCTCGTCCAACTCAAACACAACGACCACCCCTGCCGTGTCTCGGGTACCAACTGCGCCCACGAACAATTCGTTGCCGACGAATTTCACGGCAGAACCAAACCCAGCAAAGTCCGCCATGGGACCGAGCTTTTCCTCCTCGTTCCACGCGCCCTCTGGAGTTTTCTTGAACACATACACCACACCGCCCGAACTCGGATCCGCCACCACAACACGATCTCCAGACACGTCAACCGCTGCGCCAAACGATGGGTTTGATCCCGCGCCTGCGACCGTGACACGCACCGGCGTGAGCCAGCCGCCATCGACGTTATCCTGGGACCTGACCCACACACCGTTCGCGTCAGCGGCACCGCCAATCGCGCCCGTGATCATGTGATCCCGTGAAACGGCCACCGATCGTTGGGACGGTTGCAGGATACGCATCAACCCCGCCATATCCAGCTGTTGCTGTTCACCGGAAGGACCACGGTCGACGGTGAGGGGCAGTCGGATTCCATCCGCCCATCCGTCATCCATCGACCGCCGAAACTCGTGCGCGGCAAGGACCACGTCCGGATCACCAGCACCGACGTACACTCTGTCTCCCATCGTTGCCATTGATGTACTAAAACTCTCGCCAGTGTCCCGACCACCTTCGGGAATGAGACGATGGGCGACCTGCCACTCCCCGGCTGTTTTCCGATACACGAATACCGTAGCCGGCCCCTGACCAGCCGCCGGTTTCAACACGAGCACATCTTCGCCGGCCACGGCGACCGCCGACGCAAATCGGTCTTGTGCCCGGAGTGAAATAGAGGCGACCAGAGTAAGGAGAAAAACTAGAGGTGTCATGCGGCTGATCATGGGCATCAATCCGACGGAAGTTCCAATTGGCAAGTCCAGACAACACAATCTACGTCGAATAACTTACCACGGGGACCACGAGAAACGTCCACGCACAATCCTTGCTACCGGGGCTCCGGCTTGTCAGACACTCCGTTGGGTTTCACTCTTGTCGTAACGCCTCGGTAGGTTGTAAAAGCGCCGCACGTCGAGCCGGAATCACACACGCAGCCAGACCAACACCCAACAACACGGCGGTCACACCGGCATACACAAACGGGTCGGACGGACTCACATCGAAAAGCAAGTTGACAATGATACGGCGCATGGCGACCGCGCCCACGACACCCAAGATGACTCCAGCCAGGGCAAGTTGTCCGCCACGTAACAGAACAAGTTTTAGGACATCGACTGCTTTGGCGCCGAGCGCCATCCGGACCCCCAGCTCGCGCGTCTGCCCGGCGACGGTATAGGCCATGACACCGTAGATACCAACGGCCCCCAGCAACAAGGCCGAGAGCGCGAAGATGCCGATGAGCGTCATTTGAAATCGTCGATCGCCAAGGGATTCGGCGACGATGTCGTCCATCGACTCCACCCGAATGACCGCAACGTTAGGGTCAATCTCAGCTATCGCACGCCGCAACTCTGTTATCGCCGCACCATCGACGGAGGCCGAACGCATAATCAGATTCGACGACGCTCGTTGTAATTGATAAAACGTGGGTCTCGGACGCCTATCCGGCCCAAATTGCCTTACGTTGCCCACAACGCCGACGATTTCAATGCCCGGACCGCGGTCCAGGAGGGCGCCGATCACACCCTCGTCTTCAGCGAAGAGTTGTCTCGCCAATTCTTGGTTGATCAAGACCACCGGCCGGTCGACGTCCGCTGCGATGAGCAACCTGCCCTGGATGAGAGGTATGCCCAGCGTCTGAAAGTATTCGGGCGTAACACCGCGGATTTCAACAAACGCTGCCGCGCGATCAGGTTGACCGACGACCGCCAAACGCGTGACATTGTATCCGAAGTTTTTGATGGGAACCATAGAGGTCAACGCGACGCTTTTCACGGACGGTACACCATCGAGCCTGTCTTTCAGTTGATTCGCAAACTGCTCGCGATCAGCAACATCGGCAAATCTTCCAGGCGGAAACCACAACCTGGCGACCGAGAGATTTTGTTTGTCGAAACCGAGATCAGACTGCATGGCCCGCCAAAAACTCTTCAACAAGAGGGAGGCCCCGACGACAAGTATCAGCGCAAGCGCGAACTGCCCTGCGACAAGAGATTTTCGGAACCACGTCGTGCGCCGCGACGATCCGCGTACCCCCTCC
>JAZDDD010000030.1:0-7966 GCA_036679545.1 Gemmatimonadota bacterium
GATCTCATCGTCAGTGGCCGCCCCACTACCTACTATGACTTCCCACAGCGAATTACCGGGCACATCCCCCGAACGGATTTCCTCGAGGCGTTCTGCGCCTACGAGACCCTCCGCTGGGGTCGAGAGCCATTCATCCGGGAAATCGCGTTCAGCCAAGTTATCTCACCTAATTTGAACGAGTTACGGCCTCGAAAGATAACGCGCGCCGGTGCATGTTGCACCAGTTCTACAGGTGTCCAAGCTGGGACTACATGATCCTCCAGAAGTATCGGCGTAGGTCGGCGGAAAAGCGCAACCGCGAATCCTCCAAGCTGTACCCAAAATCGACGCGTATCAGCCGATGTAACCACTCCATTCCGAGCCCAAGCACCCCTCGAACGCCATCCGTTTCCCGCCACGCAAGATCCGTAAACTCGCCCTCGGACCATACCACCCCGAGGTACGGTGCCAGAACCAATTCAGAGCCTGTGGATCCGAACGATCCTAACGGCAGCATCAAAAACGGCACCGGCATCTGCCACTCCAGCTGGCCTACCGCAGCCCGTCTTCCGCCCCAGGCCCTGAACCGTTCGCCGATCAGAGTGCCCCGGCCACCGATCGCAAAAGACCTGTGTCGTGGCAGTTTGGACGTGCCGAAGCCCGCCCAACCTCGAGCCACGAACGTCGTGGCGCGATGCTGGCGCCTCAAGGCCAGATCTATCGTTGCCCGGCCATACGCCTCCGTACCGACGCCCGCCTCAACAACCGCCTCGACGAACGTTGGCGACATGCCGCGCGTGCCAAACCGACCGGATACAGCGACGACGCCAAAACTCGCAGATCCAAAATCCGGGTTGGGCCGAAAAGCTCCCGTCGCGGGCCTAGCCTGGACCACGGTTGGCCGAACACGCCAATAACTCACATCAGCCTGGAGTCGGACGCCGGACACACGGGTCGCACCGTTCATGCCAGCACGTTCCGACAGGTAATAGTCGCCAAAGTCGTTGCCGAACTCCTGGGCGAGGATGGAATTGAGGATTGGCGTCGTGACAGGCGTGTCCGCGAGATCGCGAACCTCCCGCTCGAAGTAGGCCTTTACCTTGGGGAACGCGACTTCCAAATGCCATTTGAGGCGTTCGTCGGAGAATCCGTACCCAAGCCACGCGCTCAGGTCGCTGCCGGCAATCGGGCTGCCACGAAGAACCGCGCCAAAACCCGGCGCGAGCCCTTCAACCCGATTGAAGTGCAACAGGCGCGACAAAGACCGTACCCCGGGCCCCGCGCTCGACAGGCCACTCAACAACCGGTTGGCGATCAGGCCCCTGACACCCTCCCTCACCGTCTCCGCATCCACGATTGGACCCACCGCACGATAGACGCTGAGATTGTCCTCAAGCGAACCTTCCCAAGGGAACGCGTCACGCACGGTTGACGGGGCAGCCACGATCTCAGGACCGACAAACGTGCCGGGAGGCGCACCCACGTTGAATTTGTAGTCGTCGATATCCCACTGCGCCTGGATGATTCCGCGCGCCGGTATGTTCAACCATGCCGACCGCCGCCGGATTTCGACCTCCTGTCGACGTGGTAGCCAGTGGCTGCCCAACCACAGGCCATTTTCAAGTGTTATGGCAATGTCCTCGACCGTATTATCGCGGTATGACGCACCGGTGAACGTGAACTGAAAGCGAACGACACCCCCGTCCACGGCGTCCAAAAAGAGACTCCCAATGATCGCCGGCGATGCAGTGTCCCTGGGACGTACCCGCAGTTGGAACACTCTCACTGATCGCTCCGGGAATTCGATGAACAGAGAGTCGGCTAGCGCGAATTCGTAAAGATTCCGACCGGCTTCGGAGAGCGGATGCACCACATCGCGCACTTCGTGCCCATCGCCCAGCCGGATACGATCCCCAAAATCGTTCTGGACGATGCCCAAATGGTCCCGGTGGTAGTTAATGTCCGTGGGCAGGTCCACCTGATCGCGCCAGCCAACAATTCGTTGCTTGCTGTTACCAGGGGCCCGCCAATAGACTTCGAGCACCAGCTGATCGGCTTTGACGGGTCGCGGTGCCTCAGAAAACCCCTCACCCACTTGTGCAAGGAAAAGGACGAAACCTTGAGCGCGAGCCGTATAGTCACTCAACCCGTCCGGTCTGAGCACGGACGAACGGCGTTCGATCGCCCGATCGACGATCCGGAGGGCGTCCGGCGAGTTCCAGTCCTGTGCACCCGCCGCAGTCGCGGTTCCAACAGACAAAAGGATCGCCAAAACGCGTCCAGATACCGGCTGACGTGGGCAGCGGTGACGTGTCTGGCCTGGACCACCGCGTGTGAGTCGGTCACCGAACCAGGAATCGTGACCTTGTCGACCGCCGAACTGCTGATCCTCAGCGTCCAAACTACGGCACCTTCCGTCGCCACAGTGTCCGTGTACGTAGTCAACTCGCGGCCAATCACCGTGCGCCTTCTTCACGCCGACCAGTTCAACACCCAATACGTGGAGGTTCGGTTTCCAACGGGCAGCATAGAATCGGTCAATGGCTTGATAGTCGGACCGCAAGATTCAGTACTTGTTGATGTCGATGCACGAGACGGTCAATATGGCATGACCATCTCTCCGGGTATGTTAGTATTTTCGGCAGGGAATTTGCCGCGTGCAACCTTTACATACGCGGTTTACGGCGATCGGAGCGTCGCGGACGGATCGACCACCTACGCCAGCCGCGACTCCTATTCAGCGGCACTTGATATCTGGGAGCAAGCTTCTGTGGATCAGTGGCAGCAGGCAACCAATTCCTCTACCCCCGGCTCCGACGAGGTCAGTGGATCTCTGAGCGCTGGCGGGCTATTTGTAGTGGCTGCCCCGCGATGACCGCTCGCGTCCCCTTGAGGCCTTGAGGAGAGGCAACTTGCCCTCATACACACTCAATAGCACTACCGGTGACCAATCCATCGAGATTCCGAGTGATCGGTCTATCATCGTTGGACGAGCTGTTACCAGCGACCTTCCGGTTTACGACCCGACGGTTTCCCGAAAACACGCAGAAATCAAGGGAACCCCGACGGGTGCTGCCGTGACCGATCTCGGCTCGAGCAATGGAACATTCGTCAACGGCACCCGCGTTACCGACTCGCCCATTTCCAGCGGTGACGTGGTGACCTTTGGCAAAGTGGCATTCAATCTTCAGGAAGTCGCCGCTGCGGTCCGTCCCGCAGAATCCGTGAGAGCACCCGCACCGGCGCGCGAATCAGGCGGCACCATCGTCCGCCAGCTTCCCGTCAAAGAAGCGACGTCGCTCGAAGCGCAAGTAAAACTGGCGGTGTCTGACACAAAACTGCAAAAGCAGGATTCGGCAGACGCCCGTGAAGCGACCAAACTGAGCCTTTTACTCGAGATATCCAAAGAGCTTGGCAAACAGCAGGATGTCGAGAAGCTGCTCGAGAAAGTGGTCGATATCACTTTCAAAGTGATGGACGTTGATCGTGTGTCGATCTTGATGGTGGATGAGGCCGGCGAATTGGTTCCTCGCGTGTCGCGGAACAAACTCGGTGAAGGCAGCAGCACCCGACATGTTCCCCGTTCGATCGCGTCACGTTGCGTGGAAGAACGGTTAGCAATCCTTACGGATAACGCCGCGGAAGATCAACGGTTCAAAGGCCAATCAATCTTGATGCAAAGCGTACGCAGCGCCATGACCGCTCCGTTGATGGGCAGCGAGGGGAAGGTCCTGGGCATCTTGTACGTCGACAACATGACGGCAACGAATTCATTCGGCGACGAAGATCTCGAGTTCCTGATTGCGTTTTCCGGCATCGCCGCCGTATCGATCGAAAACTCGGAATTGACAAAGCAAGTCGCACGAGAAGCTGTGAAGCTTTCCAATTTCCAACGATACTTTGCGCCGAACCTAATAGACCAAATATCGAATCAAGAAGCCGCCGTGGAGCTGGGCGGTTCCAAACGCCCGGTCGTCATTTTCTTTAGCGACATTCGCGGATTCACATCGATGTCTGCGGAAATGGGTCCAGACGAGATTGCCAAACTGCTCACTGAGTATTTCACGGAGATGGTCGATATCGTCTTTGAGTACGGTGGCACACTCGACAAATTCATGGGCGATGCCATCATGGCGTTATGGGGCGCACCGATCGCACAGGACGGAGACGCCGACCGAGCCATGACGGCTGCGCTGGAAATGCTCGACGCACTCGACAAACTCAACGAGAAATGGGCAGCGGAGAACCAACCGCATGTGGAAATCGGGATTGGAATCAATTACGGGGAGGTTTTCGCCGGCAATATCGGCAGCGAAAAACGACTGGAGTACACGGTGATCGGAGATTCAGTGAATGTGGCGTCGCGTCTCTGCTCTCACGCACCCGGCGGCGACATTCTAGTTTCAGAACCGTTTTACCAGATGCTGCGAAATCCGCCCGCGGCAGTGAAGACGGACCTCAAGGTGAAGGGAAAAAAAGAGGAGGTGCCAGCCTATCGCGTAAAACGATAGGGAATGCCCGCGCGTTGCATCAAGTCAGTCAACACTCGCAGCGAGAGTCCCATCACACCGAAGTAATCTCCTTCAATCCGATCGACCAATACCGCGCCCTTGCCTTGGATTCCGTACGCGCCGGCCTTGTCTAGAGGCTCCCCGGTCGCCACGTATTCACGGATGGTGTCCGTTTCCAATTCCTTGAACCAAACCGCCGTGACATCGGTACCCTCATACACGGTCTCGTTCCGCGCCAAGGCGACCGCGGTCACCACATCGTGACGGCGCCCGGCCAACCGATGGAGCATCTGTTCCGCATCGGCTACAGAGCCGGGTTTGCCCAGTATCTCGTCGTCGATGACAACCACCGTGTCCGCACCCAAAACCCACACATCCCGGTGCCAAGCCGCACGATCGGATGCTTTGCCACGCGCCATACGCTGCGCAAAATCTTGCGCGGCTTCATTTGGATAGCGGACTTCGGCGAGCGCCGACGGATCAACGGTATGCTCCACTCCCAACATGTCGAGCAACACATGACGTCGGGGCGACCGTGATGCAAGGATGAGGTCAGTCAACGTTCGATCGTAATCGTAACCGGCCCCCAATTGACCAGTGCGACATCCATCATGGCGCCAAATTGCCCGCTGGCGATTGGAACGCCGCAACGCCTAACAGCATCAATAAAATATTCGTACAGGGGGATTGCCTCATCCGGTCGCGCCGCGCGTATAAAAGATGGGCGCCTACCCTTCCTCACATCACCGTACAATGTGAACTGGGACACGACCAATACAGCCCCCTCCGCCTCCAACACAGAACGGTTCATCTTGTCGTCATCATCCGGAAACAGACGCAACCCCACAATCTTTTCCGCGATCCAATCCGCCTGCCCCGTGGTATCACCGGAAGCAAACCCCACAAAAATCAACAATCCTTTGTTGATGGATCCAACAACGACACCGTCTACGGTAACCGCGGCACGAGAGACGCGCTGTACAACTACTCGCATACCTGTGTCCGTTACTCGACGGTGACGGACTTCGCCAGGTTGCGCGGTTGATCTATATCGCAACCACGACGGTCGGCGATATAGTATGCCAGGAGCTGTAACGGAATGACAGACAAGATGGGTGTCAACGCATCCATGGTTTCCGGAATGGTAATGGTATGATCTGCAATACGTGTGATTTCCTCGTCCCCCTCCGTCACCACCGCAATCACACGACCCCGCCGCGCTTTCACCTCTTGAATATTCGAAAGAATTTTCTGATAGACACCGTCTTTCGGTGCAACACAGAATACCGGCATCATTTCATCGATCAACGCAATCGGCCCATGCTTCATCTCCGCCCCCGGGTACCCTTCGGCGTGGATATAGGAGATCTCTTTCAATTTGAGCGCACCCTCGAGCGCAACCGGGAAATTGTAGCCGCGACCAAGAAAGAGTGCATTTTGCGCAAAGGTGTACAGTTCTGCGAGTTGACGTATCGATTCGCGGCGCTCGATGATTTGCTCCGCTTGCTCTGGTAGACGCATCAATGCATTGACAAATTCCCGCCCCTGTAACACGGACATCGATTTGAGTCGAGCGATGCGCAATGTCAGTAACGCAAGTGCTGTGACCTGACACGTAAATGCCTTCGTACTCGCCACGCCGATTTCTGGTCCGGCGTGGATATACATCCCGCTGTCCACCTGCCGTGCTATCGTGCTTCCAACAGCGTTTACAATACCGATCGTCCGTGCCCCCCGGCCCTTTGCTTCGCGCACGGCGGCCAGCGTGTCCGCGGTTTCACCGCTCTGTGAAATCCCAACCACCATTGTATTGGCATCGACAAGCGGGGTGCGATATCGAAACTCCGAAGCGTATTCGACTTCGGTCCGAATCCGCGCAAACTCTTCTATCATATATTCGCCGATAAGCGCGGAATGCCACGACGTACCACAGGCGGTGAGCACAACCTGGTCGATCCCTAACAATTCGTCGTCGGTGAGCTGTATACCACCGAGCTTGGCCGTGCCTTCCTCCTCCAGCAGCCGACCGCGCATCGTGTTGTGGATCGCCTCCGGCTGCTCGAGAATCTCTTTCAGCATGAAATGCTTGTGGCCACCGCGTTCGATCTGGGCTTGGTCCCAATCGACAACACTGACCGACTTTTCGACCGGCGTGGTGTGGGTATCCATCAGTCTGTAGGCGTCGGGTGTCACCACAGCCATCTCGTCGTCGTCCAAGTAGACAACGGACCTCGTATGCTGAATCACCGCAGCGGCATCGGAGGCAATGAAATTTTCACCGTCGCCGATGGCCACCAATAGTGGCGACCCGCGTCGTGCTGCGACGATCTTTCCGGGGTGCTTCGTCGAGATGATACCCAGACCGAATGTGCCTTCGATGCGCTGAAGCGCAGCTGCCACGGAGTCTTCGAAGTGTTGCTCGTCGAGGTCCTCGATGAGATGGGCAATGACTTCCGTGTCGGTCTCGGATCGAAAGACATGCCCACGCGCGATCAACGCATCGCGCAACGTGGTGGCGTTTTCAATGATGCCGTTGTGAACGACCGCAATCACCCCACCACAATCCGTATGCGGATGGGCGTTCTCCTCGGTGGGCGGCCCGTGTGTTGCCCACCTCGTGTGGCCCAACACAAGGTTTCCGGCTGGTGGATCATCTCCTAAACGCCGTGTCAGAACCGCGAGCTTCCCGGCCGCACGCGCCACCTCCAAACGGCCGCCATCCACGACGGCGACACCCGCCGAGTCATAACCGCGATACTCCAATCGTCGCAGCGACTCGAGTACCAAGGGGACACCCTGACGATGGCCTGTGTAACCAACAATGCCGCACATCTTACGCTCCAGGACAGTTGAACAGCGAACGTCGAACAGTTGAACGTCGAACAATAGAACAATAGAACGATTGAACATTCGAACGTCCAGGGAGCTGACCAGCCGTCCGATGTTCAATTGCTCAACCGTTCAATTGTTCGCTTGTTCGACAGCTCAATGGTTCGATTGTTCGACGTTCGACGTTCGACGTTCGATTGTTCGACGTTCGATTGTTCGCCGTTCGCCGTTCGCCGTTCGCCGTTCCCTAAACCCCCGTCACTGTATGCGGAAGTTGCAACCGAACCCTCTGCGGCGTCGGGACCGGAAAACGCGTTCCCGGCGGAAACGCCGCCACCATCGCTTGAACCACATCCGGATCGAACTGCGAACCGGCACAACGATGCAACTCGTCGAACGCCGCCTTCGTATCCATGGCCTTCCGATAAACCCGAGCAGTCGTCATGGCATCGAACGAATCCGCGACGGTTACGATCCGCACATGTAGCGGAATGTCATGCGCCGGAAGACGGTCCGGAAACCCAGCAGCATCCAATCTTTCGTGATGAGAGCGGACGATTGTCAAAGCTTCGGGGGCGTTTTTCAGAAGGTTGCCCAGGATCCGCGCACCGATGACGGTGTGCTCCATGAGCGCCTCATACTCGTGC
>JAZDDD010000300.1:0-2259 GCA_036679545.1 Gemmatimonadota bacterium
AGACTGCTACTCGCCGAGATTGAACTCGAACATGAGGAACAACCGTTCGTCAAACCCGATTGGGTCGGCGCGGATGTTTCCCTTGACCCTCGGTATGCCAACGCCATGCTTGCGGTTCACCCCTTCAACGAGTGGGGCGCCCGTTAGAATCTTTACTGCCGATGCGTAAACACAACCGCGGCAAAGTCCTCCCACTCAACCAACACAAGCTCGTCTTCATCCGTCCGCACAAAAATTCCTTTGTTGCGGTCATTGACGTCGTTGCTACCGCGCATATCGAATGACCGTCCATCGCGCAACGTTATGGCTACGCTGCGCATGGTTTTCCGCTCAATCGATTGGATCAGTCCCAGCTCGACATCCAGCTCTATCCCGTTCGATTCGCCATCCAATGCCTCCCAGGTCCACATCTCGTCGTTGTCCCAGCGAATTTCACCTGTAAACTCATCTCCGTCTTGGGTCGTGACCGTGCCGACCAGCAACCGTCCGCCATCGAAGGCGCGATGATCCACCCGGGACGGCTCGAAGAACCGAACATTGTCCAGTTCATGCCATTGGATACGGACGCGCCCCAGGCCAGGATCTGAAACCGTGATTCCCCGGTTTCCGCTATTGACATCGTTCGTGCCGCGCAACCGAACTTCCTCACCGTCTCGCAAGGTCACCGTCGAGCTACTGGCGCTTGCCCGCTCAATGGCAACGATGTCGCTGAACGCGATCGATCGACGTGTTCGCCCCTCGTCGCCGTCCAGTTTATCATTTTCAAAGATCTCATCACGATCCCATGCCACCCAACCTGTGTATTCGATTCCATCGACGGTCTCGACCGTCCCGTACATGCGACGACCGAATGGTGACGGGACACCCTCGGGAGCGGCGAGGAAATCGATGAAATCGATATCATCCCAATCCAATTCCAACTCCTCGCCGCTTCGGCGTCGGAGCATGATTCCTCGACTACTTCGCCCAAGATCCGTGGAACTGCTACGAAACTCTTGCTCCTCGCCAGACTTGAGCGTGATCAGAGCATGCCGGCCATCCAACACCTGAAGCGCTTGGATATGCCCGAAGCGAATCACGGACGATGCCGTCTGACGGGTGCTATTGCCATTTAGGTCAAAGCGGAAACCCAGCACTCGAACGCTGCGACGCCCATCGGGGCTGTCGTCTCCGCGAAGACTGGCGGCCTCTCTGTGGTAACGGCTGGGGATTCTCTTGGACGCGTCGATCACGTCTGTCCAATGACCCTCGTTTTGGTCCCAGCGGAGAAACCCCTCGAGCACATCGCCATCCATGGTTGTGACACGACCATAGAGACGGGCGGCATCAGAATCCTGAGCGCTGGTCGGTAACAACGGAACGATGGTTAATATGGAAAGAGCGGCGACAGAACGTACGATGCGAATTGGAAGCGTCAAAACCATTCATACCCCTGGGCTAACGAAGTAACGGCGTTGTTCATATCCTTACGAAACGGATGCGCTGCAAGTTTCACGAACAAACACAGTGCCAGTTTCTGGCAGGGTTAACCGTTTATACGTAAGGAATGTCCGGCGCGGATCGCAAGAACGTCCGATCCGACACCCCGCATACAAATTTGAAATGTCGCATGATTATTCGCGTTGACTGGCAAACTACGGCAAAGGCGAAAAACTAGCTGCTTGACAACTGGGTGGTTGAAGCGGAGCCTTTGCAGGAGACGCAGACACTAGCAAAAATGTGTATCGACCGCGTGTAGGGCCCCCCACCTGCACAGCAGGACCGTCCCTCGCGCGCTTTTCTGAAGTCCAGTTCAGACCGACTTGAAACCACTGCGTTCACCGCGGTTTGTTTGTCGTGTTTTCACTTATCAAGGAGAGTAGTTATGGCGAAAACATTCGTTCGCGCAATAATGGGCGGAGCGTTTGCCGGAGCCCTCTTGTGGCTTAATCCAACACCGACGGTTGCGCAGCAAACGGCCACGGTACAGGGTCAGGTCACCGAATCCGGTACGGGCCGAGCAATCGAAGGCGCCGAAGTCTTCGTGTCCGGACGGAATTCTCGAGCCGCGTTGACCGACGCATTGGATTCGGGTCCGCGGGTGCTACGCTGACTGCGGCAGCTGGACAAACCGCGAGCCAAGACTTTTCGCTTGCCCGGTCGGCAATTGCACTCGACGAAATCGTCGTCACCGGTCAAGGCCGTGAGGTGGAACAGCGCAAGCTCGCCGCACCCGTGGCGGTGATCAACGCTGCAGAGATCGAAAACGTGGCTGTGCAA